>NZ_JAAUWR010000016.1:0-104974 GCF_014694495.1 Aliivibrio sp. S10_S31
GAAAGCGGGAAGCGTCTAATCCTGCCAAAAAAAAGAAAGCGAAAACCATTTCCGCGACAAGTGCTTTATAAAGCACCGCGCTACCCTTATAAAAAAAGAGCCGCTAGCTGTTAAGCGAGCGGCATTAGGTCATCGGCCTCAATCTTTGCCCTTTCGCAGCAAAACCTAACCGTAATAAACAAATCAAAATTTTTGTATCTGAAGCAACGACAGAAGAAGCATTGCTTGAAGATATTCTTCAAGAGTTAATGAACTTGGATTCAAAAACGGCTGAAGAGTTAGAAACAACGCTAGTTGCGATTCCTAATATGCTGCAAGATTTTATGGATTATAACTTCTTCTTAGATTGGGTTGACGCACTCATCAAACAGCAAGAATGGGAAGGTATTTATCAAATTGCGACGTTCCACCCTGATTACTGTTTTGGTGGTGCAGAGCCTGAAGATGATGAGAACCTAACTAATCGCTCTCCATATCCTGTACTTCACCTTATCCGTGAAGAAAGCATGGAAAAAGTGCTAAAACACTACCCAAATCCTGAAGCTATTCCAGATACAAACATTGCACGTGTTGAGGCGTTAACCTTAGAAGAACGTCGTAAGCTATTCCCTTACTTGTTCGTATGAGATAGGCTAGCAGCCATTAAGAAATAATTGAGAGAAATCGATGAAACGAGTTGTTTTATATGTTGCAGACAAATGCCCTCACTGCAAAGAAGCGCAACGCTACCTTGATTCTAAAGGCATTAAATATCGTTTAACTAACGCAAAGATGCAGCGTGGCCGTAAAGAGTTAGAAGCCATTGGTGCTCGCTCTGTGCCAGTATTAAAAATCGGTGATCAAATGATGGCCGGTTGGAATCAGAAGAATTTCGATAAGATGTATAATAGTTAATTAAAAATGGAGCTTATTTATAAGCTCCATTTTTTTACATAATTATAAATTTAAAAACACTATCAATAAGAGAATAATATTTAAAAATAATTAATTTATATTAATCAATAATCACGCTATCTACATAAATAATATAATTATCTTCTTTATTTATTTCACCTTTGATCGTCACTTTATCGTTTGGCTTCACTTGTAAACCAGACATCTTATCACCATCAATCTTTACATTTAAAGAGCCTGTATTATCTTTAAATACATAGACTTCCTTTCCTAAAGGTTCAATTAAGTACCCAGTTAATAGGATCGGTGTATCATCAATGACGGCGCTAGCATTTAATACCGATTCTACGCTATTTATTCCATCAACAGGTTTAGAAAATTCATCCTGATAATTAGCGGTTTGATCATTAGCCAATGCAAGAGTTGATGAACAAGCTAATATTAGTGTAAATAACAAATGTCTTTTTTTCATAAATAAAACCTTAACTATTATTATATGAAAAACCACATTAACATTTGTAACTCAATTTAATTACGACAAAAATAAGTTATAAATATATAGTAGTTTTAATCAATTTCATTTAGAGATTACGCCTAGTTTTTAATTATATCAAGACTTATATTTGTTTTTATATTTCGATTAAAAACATTGTTATAACCTATAAAGAAACAGTAATTAACCCACTGATTAACATCGTGTATATTGCATTTTCAATAATGTAAAATTTCATTCAAAAAAGCAAAATATAAAAATAAATAAAAAGCAGGTTTTAATATAATTAAAACCTGCATAAAAACTAAAATAATAACTTAAAATATCTACTTTAACGGTTTTAGTAACTGCTTTATCACACTCACCAAACTCATAAAGACAATGCTCATTGCAATTAATGGCAGTACAAACCACATACTGATATGAAGTGTCGGTTCTAATTTAAATCCCCATTTAACTAAGCTGAATACAATCGCTTCAGCTCCCATAACGGCAACAAACCCCGCCGCTAATGCCATCACACCATATTCACTCCATAGTGTGTTACTAATACGTTGACGACTGGCGCCTAGAGTTCGATAAAGAGTGATCTCACGTTGACGCTGATACAAACTCAAACGAAGTAACGTGAATATCAATAAAATACCACTCACTACGCCTAATCCGGCTAATACAGTTAATGACCACGTAATTTGAGCTAGCATGGCTTGGATCTTCCCTCCCATGGTTCTAAAGTCTAATAAGCTAACCGTTGGGTAATCACGAGCCAATTGATTCAATAACGTATTTTCATCGTCATTCACTTTAAAACTTACTAACCACGTCGCTGGTAAATCCGCAATCACATCGGGGGTGAAAATAAAATAAAAGTTCGGTTTCATACTTTGCCAATCAACAACACGAATCGAATTAACTACCGCAGTAAAGGGCTGACTATTCACCGAAAAACTTAATGTATCACCAATAGTAATATCTAAGTCATTCGCGACATCTTGCTCAACAGACACTCCATTTTCGCTTGTCCATGCACCTACAGTGACCTGATTATGAACGGGCAATGTATTACGCCAAGTAAAATTAATTTCACGACGTAGCGCATCTGAGCCTTGTCCTTCACCTTTCATTTTCTCTTTGGTACTTTCACCATTAATTTCTGTCAAGCGTCCACGAACAATAGGGTAACCTTCTGAGCGATCCAATTTTTCATTGTCCAATACTTGTAAGTACTCTTGTTGCTCATACGGAGCAATATTCATCGCAAACACATTAGGTGCATCCGGCGGTAAAGTTTGTTGCCAATCTCCTAATAAATCGGTTCTCACTAGCCAAATCACGGCCACTAACATTAAAGAGCCAGACAGTGCAGCCAATTGCATCATGCTGTTTTTTGGGGAGCGTTTAATCCGACTCAATGCCAATGCCATTGCAGCCCCCCATTTAACCCGCCCAAACAGGTGCACTAAACCGTAACTAATGCCAGCAAGCAAAACAAACAGTATGACTAAACCAACCGATACCATCCAAACTAGGCTGTTATTGCCATACATGAATAAAAAAGCCATGATGGGCACAGCAATAAGCCACCATCCTTTTTTTGAAGAAGTGTTTATTTGAGATTGCAAAACGGCAATCGCCGGCGTATCCAAAAGACGAATTAATGGAATACCAAGAGCTGGTAAACCAATGAATAAAGCAACAATAGAGCCAAATAAGAAAGGTTGCCAACCATAACTCGGTAAGTCTTCGGGTAGAATATCCGTTAAGGGAATACGTAATAACAACTCTAGTCCTAATCCGATTAAAGACCCTGCGATCACACCCATAACAAACATCAACCCAACTTGACTGAATAACCAACGCTTCAGCCACACTTTACTTGCCCCCATGCTTTTTAGCATAGCAACGGTATTCGCACGACTGGTTGCATAATGCTGACAAGTTAATACTAAAGTGACCGAAGCCATTAAGATCACCATCAAAATCGTCAGTGACAAATATTGCTTCGCTTTCTGCATTAAATCCGCAGTTCGACCTTGAGTTTCTTCACTTATCCAACTTTCTCCAGCTTGCAATTCATACTCACTTTGAAGCAATGAGACCTCATTATCATCCCCTTTAAATAACGTTCGATATTGCACTCGGCTGCCCAGTTGAATCGCACCTGTTTTATCTAAATCCGATTGATGAATAAACACACTTGACATGGTGCGAAATGGGTTAAACGCGAGCTCTGGCTCTGATTCAATCACACCAGATATCGGCAGCTCTGCATCACCAATGGCAATCACATCACCAATATGTAACTCTAGAAGAGATAAAAGGCGATCCGCGACCCACACCTCTCCTTGGTTAACCTGCGTATGTAATTCATTGTTTTCACCATGCAATAATAACTCACCACGAAGTGGGTAATTACTCTCAACAGATTTAACGCTCACCAATTGCATTCCGGTATCACTAAATGCCATGGTTTGGAAACGAACTTGGGAGGAAGTAACTAGGTTTTGCTCAGCAGCACGCTGTAAAATAGATTCAGGGGTAGGATTTGCTGAACGGAAAACCAAATCTGCCGCCATCATAGAGCGACCTTGATTCGTCATGACTTTTTCAACCCGGATAGCTAAAGCAGATAACGCAACAACACAGGCGACAATTAAGGTTAGCGCCGCCATTACAGGCCATAATTGTCCCTGCCAAATCTCACGCCAACTCCAACGTAATATCATCCAGTTTCCTGAAGGTAGATGATTACCTAAAGAGGTTGAGGTTAATGATTTCTCATTCATTTCACACCACCTCTTCAAAAATTCGCCCAGCATCTATCGTCAATGTTCGGTCACATCGCTCTGCTAATTTGGGATCATGAGTAATAAGAATCAAGGTAGTGCCATGCTTTTGGTTCATCTCAAATAAAAGCTCAATAATATGTTCAGCCGTATGCTGATCTAGATTTCCTGTCGGCTCATCGGCAAATAAAATTTGAGGTTGAGTCATAAATGCACGAGCCAATGCCACACGCTGCTGTTCTCCACCGGAAAGTTGAGATGGTAGATGTGTTTCTCGCCCAGACAGTCCAACAGAAGCAAGTAACTGTTTTGCTTTTTCAATGTCTTCTCCTTCTCCACGTAAAATGGCGGGTAAGGTGACATTCTCAAGAGCGCTCAATGATGGAATAAGCAAGAAACTTTGAAATACAAAACCAATAGATTCACTTCGGATCTGAGCTCGAGTCTCATCATCCAGTTGAGACAAATTTTGTCCTAATAATTCAATATCACCAGTAGAAGGAATATCCAATCCTGCAAGCAAGGTCATTAACGTTGATTTGCCAGCGCCAGAGGTACCAACAATTGCAACACTTTGGCCTGATAGAACCTCAAAAGAAATGTCTTTTAAAATGGTTAATTCTGCCTCGTTAGAAATCACAGACTTTCCAACTGAACTCACTTTTATGGCAATCGTCATTATCCTTTCCTTTTGATATTATTTTTATGCTGTTATACGTATTGTATACATAAGTTCTTATTAATCAGCAATTTCATTTACACTTCTTTAACCAATTTATATAGGCAGATTTACGCTTTCTGCTATTCTATTGTTATCCACTATTGTTAAGGTTACTCATGCGTAAATTACTGACTTTTATTCTGATACTTATTAGCAGCCAATTTCTTGCTGTAAAAACCGCTTATAGCCAAACCTTACTGATTCTTGGTGACAGCTTAAGTGCAGGATATAACATGCCAATAGAACAAAGTTGGCCTTCACTATTACCAGAGCAACTTAATGCTTTAGGTAAGCCAACCACGGTTATAAATGGCAGTATTTCAGGTGATACAACAGGCAATGGATTAGATCGATTACCTAATCTATTAGAACAACATAAGCCTAATTATGTACTTATTGAGTTAGGAGCCAATGATGGACTCCGTGGATTTCCACCACAAAAAATCAATGCCAATTTAGAAAAGATGTTCGCTCAAATTAAGGCGATTAATGCACAACCATTATTGATGCAAATTCAAGTACCACCGAACTATGGAAAACGATACAGCCAAGCGTTTGGATCACTTTACCCTAAATTAAGTGAAAAACACGCCATCCCTCTTTTACCTTTTTTCTTAGAACAAGTCATTGTAAAACCAGAATGGATGATGAAAGATGGATTGCATCCAAGGCCAGAAGCTCAACCATGGATAGCGGAGTTTATGGCAAAAGAGCTGCAACCCTATTTATAACCAAATTTATTCATAAAAAACAAAAAGCCCGCTTATATAAACGGGCTTTTAAAATTACGGTTACCAATACAATCGGTATTATTCTGTATCATCATCAGCAGAACCATTATCGTCATCATCTGAATTATCTGATGAACGCTGTGTTCCACATAATGTATGAAATCTTGGCTTAAAGTTAATTTTATTTTGATACTTCAACCAACATTGCGCAAATTCTGAAGTCTCAGCAGGTAGATGCTGTATTTGCTCAACAAATCGCAATTCTGCTTCTGATTCAGGAGCCAACGTACCGTCTAATAGAGACTGCATTGTTCGACCATAGGTTTCTAAAATCAACGCTTCGCGGATTGTAAAACCACTGCGACTAAAACCTCGTTTGAAGTTTTTGTCATCGTAAAATTTAGTAAGAGTTCGCATTGATGCTTCTTCGTGACCACAAAAAACGTATATGTAATTCAGTGCAGTCACATTGTACAACGAAAAATATTAGCGATTTCAATCAAAATATTTTATTGTGGCGGTTACCACCATCAAAGAGATGATAACTTTGGATACTGATCTGCTTAAAACCTTCTTAGAAGTCACAAAAACGCGCCACTTTGGGCGTGCTGCAGAGCATTTATTTCTCACACAATCTGCCGTGAGTTTCCGTGTTCGACAGCTTGAATCACAGCTTGGAAACCCATTATTTACTCGTCAACGCCATAATGTACAGCTAACCGCTGCAGGTGAGCGCTTACTTCCTTATGCCGAAGCGATTTTACAAACATGGGGAAGAGCAAAACAAGACGTTGCACTGACTGAAGATTATAATTCGCAAATAACTATTGGTGCCAGTGCACTAATCTGGGAATTTGATGGAATATCAGATTGGATAAATGGGATCTATGACACAATCTCTGGTTTGGCATTACGCCTAGAATCCATACCTCGTCAAGAACTGGCAAAAGCACTATTAGAAAAAAGTGTGGACCTTTTTATTACCAGTGAACCACCCAAAATTGATGGTATTCGTGTATTTAAAATTCGTGATTATCAACTGCAACTCGTTTCTAGTACTCCAAACAGTACGATGGAAACCATTCAATCTATGCCATTAGTGTATTTAGATTGGGGTGCTCGATTTGCGATTCAGCATAGTAAAATTGCTGAACTGCAAAAAACACCCATTTTGCATACTCACTCATCAAAAATGGCACTTGATTATTTAATGTCACATTCAAGTATTGGTTACTTGCCTGCCCCAGTTATTAACCAAAGCGTTGATAATAAAGAACTGTATGTTGTGGAAGGCGCACCAATTATGGAGCAAGAGCTGTACTTAGTATGGCAAGAAAAAAGCGAAAAAGCAGAGCTTATTGAGCAAATTACCAACATAAAGCCAAAAATGGTTACCTCTAGCGTTTAAAAAGCGATTTTCGATTTACGATAAGGGCTTACATAAGCCCTTTTATTTTATCTATTTCTATAATAAATCACTGTATTAAGTGGTTTAATTGCCTTTTCCTCGTTACTATAATTATTATCTTTTTAATCTTACTTCCATCCACGGAGTACGACATTGAACGAACATCAAGATTTATCATTCCAAATTGAAACCTTATTCAATGCCGACGACCAACAGCAACAAATAAGCTTATTGAGTGAATTTGTAGAAAACGGCTTAGATACAGGTTCTGTGGCTCGTATTTTAGAAGCTTTCCCAGTTGATGACCGTGTGCAATTATGGCGTCACTTGCCACTAGAAATGCACATTGAAGTATTAACGGAAATGCGCGCTGATGCTCGTGTAGCAATCCTTGAGGAATTGTCAGAAGCCGAATTAAACTTCACCTTAGCAAAACTGGATAACTTATCGTTAATCGAGTGGGCAGAATCTCTGCCTGACGATATTTTCAGCCTTGCATTACAACTTATCAGCCGTGATGAGTTGGACTTATACGACGATGCAAAACAATATGACGATGAAGAAGTTGGTCACTGGGCTGACAGAAAAATAGCAACACTGCCTTTTAATGTCAGTGTAGGTCGAGCTAAAAAGCTATTAAAAACCAATCTGTTTGAATCGCATCAATACATGCACTTAATTAATCGTGCCCATAAGTTTCACGGTATTGTGCAATATACAGATATTTTAACCGCTGATGACTCAGTCAAAATTAACACACTAAAATTAGAAGATTGCTTAGTTCTTAATGTTCACCAACCATTAAGTGAGAGTATTGAAGCAATCGAACACTCAGCTGTGCCAAGTGTTGCTATTGTTGATGATGAAAACACGTTAATTGGACAATTAGATTGGCAATTTGCGATTAATACACAACGTGAAATCTATGAAACCCGTTTAATGGCCGGTACCGGTATGGACGAAGGTGATGATCTATTCTCACCTATCATCAAGAGTTCGAAAAAGCGCGGTGTATGGTTAGGCATTAACTTGCTTACTGCTATTTTAGCATCGATTACTATCGGTTTATTTGAAGATGTCATTACCCAAGTTGTTGCTCTAGCGGTATTAATGCCGATTGTAGCCTCTATGGGAGGGATTGCAGGTAGCCAAACCTTAACGCTCATGGTTCGTGCAATGGCACTAAACCAAGTTACCGCTGGTAACCGTTTTGCCTTGTTAAAAAATGAACTAGGCATTGGTTCCATCAACGGATTGCTATGGTCGTTAATCATCGGTGGTATTGCTGGTGCGTGGTTCCAATCTTTTGCTTTAGGTGCCACGATTTCACTGGCTATCATTGTTAATATCGTTACCGCAGCACTATTTGGGGTACTTATTCCTATCACGCTAGATAAGTTTAAACTTGATCCTGCACTGGCAGGCTCAGTGATCTTGACCACAGTAACTGATGTAGTTGGCTTCTTTGCCTTCTTAGGTACAGCAAGCCTTGTAATGATGTAAAACTCTATAAAATTCCCTCTCTGAATTGATATAAGCGAATCAGAGAGGGTTTCTAATCTCACTCACCTATTTTCATCGTCTCAAATCTCTCCAAAAGAAAATCTAAGAATAACCGGATACGTTTTGGCTGATATTTTTTACTCATGTATACCACATTAAGATCAGCACTTGATACAGATGTCGATGTATTAAAATTAGCCATATATCCATTAAGAACAGTAACAAGACGTCGATTGTTAATGTCATCCTGCACGTCTAAAATTGACTTTAATGCTATCCCAGCCCCTTCAAGAGCCCAATAACGTACAACTTCTCCATCATCTGAAAATCGTTTAGGTAAAACAGTAATAACATTCTTTTTATCTGAGCCTTGGAAATGCCATGTTTTTAATTCCTCATGGCTACGAACCATCGCAAGACAATGATGATTAACCAAATCTTGTGGAGTTAACGGCGTTCCATGTTTAGCTAAATAGTTAGGTGATGCACACAACACTCGATGGCTAGATGATAATCGTCGAGATATCAAACTGCTATCGGCCAGTTCACCATATCGAACGACAATATCTACACCTGATTCGGCAATATTTGAGACATCATCATTCAAGTATAAATATGGCACTACCTCTGGGTATTTCTCACAAAACTCAGAAAGGATAGGAAGAATGTATTGCTTACCAATGTCTTTAGGCGCAGCTACTCTTAACGCACCTTTAACCTCTTTAACTCCGTTTAAAATCAAATTCTCGGTTTCGTTTACATTATCTAAAATTTCAAGACTGGCTTTATAATAAAGCTCCCCCGCATCGGTTAGAGATACATGTCGTGTACTGCGATTTAGTAATTTCACTCGATATCTTTCTTCAAGAGCTTGAAGTCTGGCTGTCATCGTTGCAGGTGATAAACCAAGCTCTCGCCCTGCTGCCGCTAAACCTTGATGCTTTACGATACTCACAAACATCGTCATATCAGAAAACTTATCCATCTATCGCCCCTTTAATTTTACGAATGCGCATTATTCATATTTTCCGAATAATGATTTTATATATTACCCAATTATCAAAATAAAGCGAACGAATATACTAGTTGCCATTAGGTCATAACAAAAAAGAAAGAAATTAAAGGTCATAGACATGAATCAAGAAAAAATGCCATTTCAAGTTTGGATACTCACATTAGCCGCATTCGCAATTGGTACTGCTGAATTTGTTATTGCAGGCATCCTACCTCAAATTGCAACCTCTCTTTCCATTACAGAAGGTCAAGCAGGCTACTTAATTAGTGCTTATGCATTAGCTATTGTTATTGGTGGTCCCATCCTAACCATCTATTTAGCTCGATTTAATAAAAAGGTCGTGTTAACGGGATTGATGACACTCTTTATCATCGGAAACATCTTGTCTGCATTAGCACCAAATTACCACCTATTGCTACTGAGTCGTGTCATAGCAGGATTAGTTCAAGGCCCCTTTTATGGTATCGGCGCTGTTGTTGCAACCAATTTAGTATCAGAAAAAATGGCTGGTAGAGCGGTAGGTCAAATGTTTGCAGGCTTAACCCTTGCCAACGTTCTCGGTGTTCCTGCTGGTACTTGGATTGGTCTAGAGTTCGGATGGCACGTTACCTTTTGTGTAGTAGCTACATTTGGTGCTATTGCCATGCTCTCAATTTTCACATCAATAAAATCAACTGGTCATGGTGAAGCTAAAGACATAAAAACTCAGCTTATGGCATTCAAAAATCCAATGTTACTTATCAGCTTAGCTATTACTGCATTATCGTGGTCGGGTTTTATGACTCTTTATGGCTACCTTGCACCAATTGCAATGCACATTACTGGCTATGGTGAATCAGCAGTTACATGGATTCTCGTTATTGTTGGATTTGGTCTTATTATTGGTAATACCTTAGGTGGTCGTTCTTCAGACAAAAACTTAAATAAGGCCTCTATGTTTTGGGCTATTGCAATGGTCGTATCTTTAATCGCTGTTGGCCTGACAATCGATAATAAACTTCTTTTCGTTGTGGCTGCATTTATCTTTGGTGTTGCCTCCTTCGCTAACGTACCAGCAATGCAACTTCGTGTAATGAATCACGGCGGCGAAGGACAAGAACTCGCTGCGACAGCAAATATTTCAGCTTTTAACTTAGCAAATGCATTTGGAGGATTCCTTGGTGGAATGGTGCTTGATAGTCAACTTGGACTTGGAGCAAGCATGATCCCTTTTGCTGCCATCATTGTTCCTATTATCGGCTTGCTGTTTATCGCAAAGGCTAATCGTAATGAAAAATCAATAAAAACATCGACACCAACATTCGCTAATTAATCCCTCAATAAAGGTTCATTATCCGAGCCTTTTATCAAAGAAATTTGACGATGCCTTTAAATTTTATAACAGAAAAGAAACCATCAAATAAAGCAACAATTAATGATATCACCTTTTGTTTTCCTATCGAGGATATCGATATTTTTAATTACCAATTTTTACGAAAAATAGAAAAAACGACCATGATTTTTTTGCTGTTTTTTATCTATTTTTATTGCGCTTAATTACTCATTCTCTCAGCTTTAAACCATAACGATATTTAAAAGGAATCTATTATGAATCAAGAAAAAACCATTTTCGTTGTCATTGGTGGCACATCAGGTATTGGTGAAGCCGTAGCTCAAAAATTCATTAATGAAAACACAACGGTTCATATCGCAAGTCGCTCTACAGGATTAGATATTAGTGATGAAAATGCAGTCCATCACTATTTTGAATCCATTGGTCCAATTGATCACCTTATTATTACGGCAGGCTCATTTGCTCCATCAGGAAAAGTAATTGATGTTGCAATCGAAGAAGCAAAAACTGCTTTTGATATTAAATTCTGGGGATCAATCCATGCAGCAAAACACGCGGCAAGATATTTGAAACCAAAGGGTTCCATCACACTAACAACCGGTATGTTATCACGTAAAGTAATCGCAAATACCTATACAAAATCAGCAATTAACGCTGCATTAGAAGCCGTAACTAAAGTCCTAGCAAAAGAGCTAGCTCCAATTCGAGTGAATGCCGTAAGTCCAGGTCTAACTGCAACAACTGCCTATAAAAATATGGATACAGCATCTCGTGAATCTATGTATGAAACCGCAAAACAAAATCTCCCAGTAGGCAATATTGGCAATGCTTCTGATGTTGCAATGGCATATGTACTGGCAGTTACCAATCCATATATGACAGGTTCTATCATCGATGTTGATGGTGGTGCATTAATTAACTAATACGATTAAAAGGCAAAAAAATGAAAACATTATTTGAAAAAACACATTTAAAAAATATCACATTACAAAATCGAATCGTAATGGCTCCAATGACTCGTGCTCGCACAAGCCAACCCGGTAATATTCCAAATGACATGATGGCAACTTATTACAAACAACGTGCAACTGCCGGTCTCATTATTTCCGAAGCTACTCAAATTTCAGATGACTCTCAAGGTTATTCATTTACTCCAGGTGTTTATACTGATGAGCATGTTAAAGGATGGCAATCTGTCACTAACGCAACTCATAAAGAAGGGGCTGCGATATTCTGTCAATTATGGCATGTAGGTCGTGTATCTCATCCTACTTTCCAAAAAGGAGAGCTACCTATTGCACCATCTGCCCTTGCTCCTGTAGAAACCAAAGTATGGATCTCTGATAAAGAAGGCAATGGCAACATGGTTGATTGTATTCAACCACGAGCAATGAACCAAGATGATATTAACCGTGTTATTCAAGATTTCGCCTATTCAGCTAAACGAGCAATCGAAGCGGGTTTCGATGGTGTTGAAATTCACGGAGGAAATGGATATTTGATTGATCAATTTCTTCGTACCAATTCAAATCATCGCACAGATAAATATGGCGATACTCGAGAGAATCGTATTCGCTTTCTACTTGAAGTTGTTGATGCGGTAAGTAAAGAAATTGGTTCCGATAAAGTTGGAGTTCGCCTTGCTCCATTTATCACATTTAAAGACATGGATTGCCCAGATATCGTACCCACAATTCTTGATGCATCAAGAGAGTTGCAATCGCGTAATATTGCTTACTTGCATTTATCTGAAGCCGATTGGGACGATGCACCGATTATTCCTGAAAACTTTCGTATTAAACTAAGAAAACTGTTCACCAATACGATCATAGTCGCTGGTAGTTACACACAAGAACGCGCCAATGAAATCCTCAACAAAGGCTATGCTGACCTTGTAGCTTTTGGCCGTCCGTTCGTATCCAACCCAGACTTAGTATCACGCCTAAAAAACAATTATGAGCTAGCAGCACTAGACGGTAATACTTTATTTGGCGGTAATGAGAAAGGTTATATTGATTACCCAGTCTACAGTGAAAATCTGTAATACCTATAAAAAACGCCTAAAGCAATTAACTTTAGGCGTTTTATTTATATATCAATAATTAACGTATTAACAATAAAGGTACTTCACTTTTTATTAATACCTTAGTTGTGTTACTTCCTAAAAAAAACTGTCTTAACGTTGAATGACCATAAGCCCCCATCACCATCATGCCAATTTGATGATCTTTCTGGTACTTCAATAACGCATCATCAACAGAGCCTGACAGTATGTCTTCATGCACACTAAGTCCTGCATTTTTTAATTTAATCGCCGCTTTCTCAAAAGCCGTACTCTTTACCGCAAAGTCATCCACCATCACTAAATGACACTCTAAACCAGAAAGCAACGGCGTATTAATTGCTTTTTCAATTAACTTTTCACTCGTTGGACTGCCATCAAAAGCAATGAGATAAGACGTTGGGATAGAAAATGGCGTATTCACCACTAGTGTATGAGATTTAATAGAACGAATGATACTCTCAAGTTGAGAACCTATCGTCTTATTACTGCTCTGATCTTCTCCTAGTTTACCAATAACCAATACTCTGAGTTGGTTTTCTAAATCAATCAGACTTTCAAGCAAACTTCCATGGCGTTGTAATTGCTCGACATTATCAATACCCTCTCTCATTACCCATTCAACAGCCTCTTCTAACAATTTTTTTCCATGCTTGAGCGCCACTTTACTACGAGCTTCATCTAACTCTGCAAGCTCATTAAGCAACTCTTCTTGGCTACCTAATCCTATTTGACCAGAGAATTCGCTCACAACCGGTCTCATCGTTTTATCAAGAGCATGTAATAAGATAAGCGGAGCATTAATCTTAGATGCAACCCATGAACTCGCTTCACATGTCGCGAATGTTGTAGGGGAACCGTCAATACAAGCTATTATATTTTTCATTCTTCAATCCTTAATGTCCGGCCAATAGTTTTTCAACTTCTTCAGGTTTATCATGCACACCAAATTTATCAACAATAGTCTTGGTTGCTTGGTTCATTCCAATAAGCTCTACTTGCGTCCCTTCTCTGCGAAACTTGACCACCACTTTATCCAAGGCTGATACCGAGGTGATATCCCAAAAATGAGCCGCCGATAAATCAATCGTCACACATTCGATCACTTCTTTAAAATCAAAGGAAGCAATAAATTTATCCGATGAAACAAAAAACACTTGTCCTATTACGATATATTCACGCGATTTAGTCTCTTCCGAATTATTTTTTATTACCATCATCCTACTGATTTTATTAGCAAAGAATAATGAAGCAAGCAACACACCGATTAAAACCCCAATGGCTAAGTTATGCGTCATTACCACAATAATCACTGTGACTAACATAACAATGTTTGTCGATAATGGGTGCTTTTTCAAATCAGTAATTGAGCGCCATGAGAAAGTGCCAATCGCAACCATGATCATCACTGATACCAAAGCAGCCATCGGAATTTGCTTTAACCAAGGCCCAAGAAAAACTACCATAATCAATAAAAACACGCCTGCTGACAGCGTAGATAATCGTCCACGTCCACCAGATTTTATATTAATCATTGATTGTCCGATCATCGCACAACCAGCCATACCTCCAAGAAATCCCGTAAAGATATTAGCAATACCTTGACCTTTGCACTCTCGGTTCTTATCGCTATTTGTATCTGTTAAATCATCAACAATCGTCGCTGTCATCATTGACTCTAGTAACCCCACCACAGCTAGACCAAGTGAGTATGGCAATACAATCAATAAAGTGTTTAGGTTTAAAGGCACATCAGGCCAAAGGAAAATGGGCAATGTATCAGGCAGATGTCCCATATCGCCTACAGTACGAACATCAATTCCAAACCAAATACTAATAATGGTTAATGCGATAATACACACTAAAGGAGAAGGAATTAATTTCCCGATCACTGGGAGGTATGGGAACAAATAGATAATCCCTAAACCTGCAACAGTCATCGCGTATACATGCCATGTCACATCAGTTAATTCGGGTAATTGTGCCATAAAAATTAATATAGCTAACGCATTTACAAACCCAGTAACAATAGATCGTGATACAAAACGCATCAGGCTCCCTAACTTTAAGTAACCCGCTAATATTTGAAATACTCCAGTCAACACTGTAGCAGCAAGCAAATACTCCAATCCGTGTTCTTTTACTAGAGTAACCATTAGTAAAGCCATTGCTCCTGTCGCTGCTGAGATCATCCCAGAGCGACCTCCAGCAAACGCAATAACAACAGAAATACTGAACGAGGCATACAAGCCAACTTTTGGATCAACACCTGCGATAATAGAAAAAGCGATTGCTTCAGGAATTAAAGCAAGAGCAACCACGATACCCGCAAGGAGATCACCACGGATATTAGACATCCAGTCAATTTTGAAATTTTTAAACATTGAATTCTCAATTTATGCACGGCAATACGCACCAGAAATAGATCTGGGGTGTAAATAAGTGCTTCGTTGATAAAATTTTAGCACGGAAAAGTAGCCGAAAGAGCGGCAAAGAATTAACAAGCGCAAAGAGTTAAGCCGAATACTCTGGTGAGTATAGTGCTTAGGTTAGCAATGAGAGCTATAGGGGGATGGAGCGTTTAAGGCGGCGTAATTAACACAGTGAGCAATATCCTCTAAATCAAACAGGTGGCCAGTCTATATTTATAAAGAAATCAATTCAATTTTCATTAACACAACCTAAGATTACATTCCTATGATAGTAAAGTAACGCTCAAATCATATTGATTTTTTAGACATAAACTTAGAAGCAAATCCAGTAACAAACATGGTGCCAATAACCACTAAAATCGTACCTATAATGGCATTTACTCCCACCGTTTCACCTAAGAACAAATACCCCCATAAAATCCCAAAAACAGGAATAATAAAGGTCACTGTTAAAGCAGAAGACGCACCAAGCTCCTTAATAAGTCGGAAATACAATAAATAAGCCAATCCCGTACACACGGCACCAAGTGCAAAAACAGCCGCAATAATGTCTGAAGTAACTTCTTCTCTAGCAGGCATAAAAGGAACAAGGGGTAATACAAGTAATACAGACGCCCACATACTGCCGTGTGCGTTATTAAACGGCTCAACGCTTGGTGCATTCTTGGCGTAATTGGTTGCAACACCATAACTAAATGCCCCAGTTAACGCTGCAATAATAGGCATAACCGCCTCACCACCAATATTAATCGCTTCCCATCCAACTAAAACACTCACGCCTATCATTCCGAGAATCAATCCAAAAATAACCTGCTTACTTAATCCAGTTCGAGTCCATACAGCACCAATAATCGCTCCCCAGATCGGGGCTGTAGAGTTAAGAATAGCTAAAGTAGATACATTTAAAACTTGTGCAGAATAAGCAAATAACAAGAAAGGCAAAGCCGAATTAAACAAACCTAAAATAAGAAAATGTTTAATATTAGACATAAAACGTAGCGATTTTTTAAGGAAAAATGAAACAACAAGCAGAGTCAATGCGGCAAAAGCGACACGTACTTCAATTAAAACCGCAGGACCTAACGGATTAGCTGCAATCCTAACAAATAAAAATGAGCCGCCCCACAAAGCTGCTAAGGTAAATAAACTTAATATATTGATCATCCATAATTCCAAAATGTGGGTAATTTTTTAGTGTGGTTGATAATGATAAATTACTCAACCAAATGACTTTAAAAATGCTGTTTAGTACTCACCTATACTTTAAATATAATTTGCATAGTCACATATTAAATAACTCATAGATTATCTCAATCTTTAGCAAGGTATGCATAGATAAAAAAGGTATTATGTACGGATACATTTATATAAAAACAACCTCTACATTAACTAAAGGAAAACAATGATGAAAATTCGCTTTTATCTTCTTGCAGCACTCGCTATGACTTCACTTTTTGGCTGCGGTGGAGGCGAACAATCTCTGAAAGTAACAGCAAGCGCATACACATCAAGTGTTGGTGAAACAGATGACACTCCAAACCTTGCAGCTTGGGGAGATACGCTTAAACCAGGAATGAAATCCATTGCTGTATCAAGAGATCTTATCGAAATGGGTCTGACTCATAATCAAGAAGTAAGAATTGAAGGACTTGATGGTACATACCGTGTACTTGATAAAATGAACAAGCGCTGGAAAAAGAAAATTGATATTTACATGGGTGAAGATGTTGAAAAAGCAAGACAATGGGGTAAGAAAGAAGTCGTTATCTACTGGACTGTAAAAGAAGAAAAATAAGACTTAGGTTATTTTAAATTTTAATATTCTTACTCAAGGTGGCTTCGTAATGAAGCCACTTTTAATTAAGCTTATAAAAAATAACTATACATATACAATGAATATAATTAATTAGAGAACAGTACCGACATCTGGCAGGATGTGATCTTATTATTGTTATATTGTAAATCAGTTAAAAGCTCCCCACCGTTAACTTTAATATTTTTTATTCCCATATGCTTTAAGTCAGATAAGGTATAATACCATCCGTCGGTTCTTTGCGTTTTTTGGCAGCTATTTGATTTTATTTGTCCGTAGTTTGCGATATTTATGTCTACATTCATTTCATTAAAAAATGCCATTTCTTTAAGTCTAAGTCGATTTAAATAAGCAAAAAAATCTTTTTGATACTTAATTGATACAGATTGTTTCCAAAGCTCATCTGCTTGCTTAGCCCCTCCGTGCCAACCAATCAACGCGTCTTTTTTTATCACAATGCTATTTGCAGCAGGAAGTACATAATTTGCACAGGCAGAGAAACACAATTGGCTAACAACAACGTTTAAATTTTTCTCTTTAATGAAATATCCAAACTCTATCCCTGAAGCCATATCACCACCGGGGCTAGTAATTCGCAATGTTGTTATTTTATTTTCACTTAATCTCACCAACCTAATTGCTTCTAGGATGGCATCACCTGTCATAAATCCATCGTAAACTAGAGTATCTCCTACTATCATTATTTTTTGAGGAGGAGGCATTATGGTGGTCATCGAGGTGCATCCTGAAAGAAATATAATAATTGCTAACATGTTAATATTACGCATCGTTGTTTACTCCTATTTATTATTGTTTTTTATATGACGTTTGACTACGCAAGGGTTTCCCGCTGCAACACTATCATTTGGAATATCTTTTGTTACTACACTACCAGCACCTATGACAGAACGATCTCCAATCGTTACACCAGGCAAAATGATTACGCCATACCCAAGCCATACATCATTTCCTATCTTAACGGATTCTATTTTTAAATTGCTTAATTCATCGGCGGATCCTCTATGGTCGACTGCATGGCCGCTACAGTCCATCACAACAACATTTGGTCCAAAAATAACTCGATCTCCAATGCATACAGATTGATAAGCGCAGATACATGTTCCTTGAAGTACACAGTCTTTACCTATCGTTATACTGCCAAATCCTATGTTGTTTACATTTACACAAGTGAGTTTAGTTGGGCCTGATGGAAATGCAGGTAAAAGAGACGACTCAATATAGCAGCCAGAATCAATAGAAATTAAGCTAGTAGGGTATTGTAAGGTCGATGGTTCATCATTACCGAGCCAAGTTAACGTTATAGATGGGCATTCTGAAAATGATACCCATGTATCTTCCCCAAAATATTTAGCATATTCTTCCATGAGCTGTGTATTGGAGAGAGCTAAGTTTTTCGTCGGGCATAAGATTCTTTTTGATGTATACATATACTACCCCTTGGTTTTAAATGAATTTGGAATTTCTGTGATTGAACCATTTTCGAGTAATAAAACACGATCTGCGAAAGCAATCGTTTCTGGACGATGGGCTATCATTAAAATAGGAATATTTAATTCTTTAAATGTTTGGCAAACAAAAGATTCAGTATGAATATCTAAACTACTTGTTGCCTCATCTAAGATTAAAAATTCTGGTTTTTTATATAAAGCTCTAGCAATCAGGATCCGTTGTTTTTGACCTCCTGATAAACTTGAACCCATTTCTCCAATCAGAGTGTGGTATCCCATATTCAGCCGTTCTATATCATCATGAACGCCTGCTTTTTGTGCGCAATAAGTTAACCATTCTTCATCGAAAGTAGTGCCAAAAAAAGTAATATTTTCAATGATGGAACCACTAAATAGCTGATCGTCTTGTAATACTGCCCCAACTCTTTGTCTAATTTCTTTTGTAGATATACTTGAATTGTCAAAAAAACTAATATGACCAGAGCATGACTTATAAATGTCGAATAATAGTTTTGAAATTGTAGATTTTCCACAACCAGATGGACCAACTAAAGCAACAATTTCACCTTTATTAATGGTGAATGATGCTTTATCTAAAATGAGAGGTTCATTAAGACCATAGGAAAAAGAAACATCAGAAAAACAAACAATTTGCTGATGATTTTTAAAAGATTTATTGTTATGAGCTATTATTGGATTATCGTGACATATTTCTTTTTTAGTTAATACTATATCGGCAAGCCTTTCGTTATAAACAGAGAGCATTTTATATTCAAAATACTTATCTATAAGTGAGCTGATGCTACCAGAAAATCGTCCTTGATATGAAAGAAACGCGATTAGCATACCGATGGTAAATTGCCCAGTTAAAACAAGGTTTGCACCAAACCAAAGAACAGCGGCTGATACTAGGCTCATAATTGTAATGTTTATAGTGCTATAAATCATACCTAGCTTCTGCTCATGTAATTCGGCATTACGTCGATTAATATTTAAATTTCGCCAAGCCGATTCTCTCCATGGAAGTGTTCCATTGACGCGTAAACTTAATACTCCTCGGATTGTTTCAATAAAATAACTTTCTTCTTTGGTGTTTGTTTCCCATGTATTTTCTTCTGCTCTTTTAAATGTTCCGAACCATGTAAAACGAAGAACAACATAAATTGCAGCAGCAATTAATGCGATAAAAGAAAGAGTGCTACTGTATAAAAACATAACAGTAAGCGTCCCTACAACAAGAACAACATCAAGTAATGCCTGTATAACACTTGTCGTTAATGTTGCTTGAATAGTATTAATGGCTGCAAATTTTGCACTAATACTCCCAATATCTCGTTTTTCAAACCAATCAATAGGTAAACGAAATAAATGATGGAAAACATTTGTCGTCCATTGCATATTGAAATTAACTGATAAGAGAATAGTTGCCCATTCCTTTGCTAATCCAATTAAAGTCTGAGTCGCCGTAATTAAAAGAATCGCAAATATAACTAATATTAATAAATTTTCGTCATAACCAACCAATACTTCATCAATGATGATTTGATTCAACATTGGAAGTAATAAAGCTAATGTTTCTAGTACTAAAGCAAAAATAAATATTTTTATTAGGGCTGATTTCAAACCGACTGTTTTTCCTATCAACGTTGACAGTTTTATTGTCGGTTTATCATCTCGCTCTTTAAATTCATGAGTTGGCGTTAATTCAAGAGCTATCCCCGTAAAATGTTTATTAACCTCCGCTAGTGTAAGCGTTACGACTCCGTTAGCAGGATCATGAATGATAACCTTGTTTTTTTTGACACTTTTGAGTACAACAAAATGATTTAGGTTCCAGTGCAAAATACAAGGCGTACTTAGTTGCTCTAACTCATTTAAATCTAACCGAATAGCACGACTAGAAAGTTTTAATAGTTCGGCACACTCAATTAATCTAGCAAATGACATTCCATGTTGTGTTACACCAAATGTAGCTCTTAAACTTCGCAGACTGACGCTGTAACCATACCAATCTGCTACCATAGCAAGGCATGCAACACCACACTCAGCACTTTCTGTTTGTCGGATTAGTGATAATTTCTTACCCCAACCCCAATCCATATTATTGATAAATTCCATATATTAGATCCTTCCTTGAATGGTATATAATGGCTCAAGGATCCATTCGTATATTTTACGTGTATCTAGTTCAACATCTGCCGTTACTGTCATTCCAGAAACATAATGCTCTTCTTTACCATAGACAGTGATGGTTGGTTTAGTCAGTTCAACCCTTACTTGATATAATCCTTCCACTTTTATGCTATTAATTAAACTTTGATTTGCAATCATTTCGGGAGCTACTGCTGATTTAGATACACCCGTAATAATTCCTGATTGGACTCCGAATTTTTCGTATGGGAAAGCATCGAAGCGTAATTTAACTTCTTGGCCGGCTTTCATAAAACCAATACTTCTACTTGGTGCGTACAATTCAACAAATGTTTTGTTTTCTTTTGGCACAATGACAAGCAAAGGTTGCCCATTGGTTACGGCATGTCCTTTTTCTGTCAAAATAGATGCAATAACTCCTTCAATTGGAGAAATAACTTGAGTGTCGCTTTGATATAAATACTCAACTTTATTCTGCGTAATAGCTTCTAGTTGTCGATCAATATCTTTTAAAGTGATTTGTAACTCAATCTCTATATTTTGTTTTTTAGTCAGAAGTTGCTCTTTCTCTCTTAATAGTCTTTGTAGATTTAGCATATGAGTTTCAGTCTGAGATTCTGTAGTAATAAGGTCTAACTGTTGTTTTTGGTAGTCTATTTCAGACATGAAATTTTTTTTAAGTAAAACTTGCTGTTTATTCACTAATTTTTGGGCGAGCTTAAACTCTTTATTTGATAGGTTTAAAACACGCCTCAAGATAACAATTTCTAATTCAAGACGGTTTATGTCATCATTCAGAGATTGAGTATTGAAATTCGCTTTATTTGACTCTTGTTTTCGCCGCTCAAACAAAAGTTTATATTGATTATCTATTGAAGTAAGAATCCGTTTTTTTACTGCAATACCTGAACCGTCAAATCGCTCAGTTCGGATTTTATAAAGAGGTGTAGAGACTTGTACTTTATCTCCTTCTTTGACAAAGATAGTGTCTATATATCCAATGTCATTTGATTGCACTTTTACCACGCCACCAAGAGGGCTAACAATACCTTTTAGCGTTTCTCGTCTCGTGTATTCAGCGAATATAATGAATAAAATGATGGAAATAAGTACCATTATCGAAAGGAAAAGGTAAATATTTTGATTGAGCGCTGATTTAAGTAAAATACTGCCTTCATTCTCATTTTTTTGAGCATCAAAATATTCGGGACGATAAAGTGACCTATTACGAATAACCATTTGTATACGTCCTTCTATTCTATATACTTAGTTTCGATACTATTTTGATAATGTTTTAGCAGTGTTGTGTTTACTTTTTTTGCTGAGATATCAGCCCCACATTGGCATATTTTTGTTCGGCAACGGGTTGATGTTGTAGGTAACGTAATTATTTCATCGTAGATGGAACCTATTGGCCCATCTTGCATGCACCATGCTCTATATATTTCACCAGAAAACGTGACTACCATGCTCTCAATTCCTGCATAGCAATCCCAACCGATAAAATTGACGTTATCGGTTATTAATAAGTCGAACGTTGAAAGTGTTTTTTTCGAACCATCTAAATATGTCACATCTAAATATGCACGAGGCTCTGGTAAATTTTTATTATCAGCACGCCCTCTAAATGCTTGCATTTCTTTTTCTTGCTCTAGAGTATAAATATATTTTTTAGTAATTCCGCCATGACCAAAACCTTCATATAGAGGCTGTAGTGCAATAGAGCATCGAATTTCTTTTTTTAGTTTTTTGGCAAAAAACAAACAATCAGAAAAACGTTCAGGATCCATCATTACATTGATGTGCAATCGAGTGTTTTTTGATTGCTCTAGAATTTTGGCAACGTTAATAAAGTGATTATTATCTTTGATATCATTAACGTGGTAACTAAGGCTAACCCCTCCTAAATAAGGAGCATTAGCTTTCCACCAATCAAGGGATTTAGAACCATTTGAAATAATAGAAATTAAACCATCATTTTTATGAATCAATTCTATCAGTTCATTAAAATAGCGTAATAAAGTTACCTCACCACCTCCAAATTCAAAGTAGGGGGTGAGATTTAATTGCTGGCAATGTTTTATGATTTTTTTTACAAACACAACCACAATATTGTATTCAGGCGATTTAATAGAACCACTATTAAGATCTGAATGGCAATATTTGCATTTGTAATTACAATTATTCATTAATGCCCAGTTTATAGACATATATCTAGTATCACTTAATCGTTGAGTTACATATATCATGTAAAATCCAATTTTTATATAAATGGTGCCATATGAGTCTAATGAAACACAAGGCACCTATTTTATAATAATGCTAACTATTTATTTTTTAAAAAATAAACACAAGCATTTCCAGATCAAAACCGAACAACCATAAGCAGTTAGTAATAAAGATATTACTTTTATATCAACTGATACATGTTCAGTAATAAATAATGGTGATAAATAACGCATAACTATCAATGTAAAGATAATTGCCAATATCTTAGATACATTAATATTGAATAACTTAAAGTCCTGAACCACCACCAAAACATCCTCCAGCTAAGCCACCACCAAGAGCCCCTAATCCCATACCTCCAAGTCCTCCGCCCATTCCAGCAACCATGCCTCCACCAACACCATTTGAACAACTACCTGAACCTAAACCTTGTCCTGCAGCAGAAGAATTACCTAAGTTTCCACTTCCTGTAGCATTAGATTGTCCACCATAGCCTGGACCAGATGACATATTACCGCCACCATTACTATTACCATCACCGCCGCCATCAACCATCAAAATTTCATTAGCATTTAAATTATACATAATAATTTCCTTTTATCATTTACAGTAATGAGTACTGCGCTCGTTTATATGGGTACGAGTTATATTCTATCTCGTTAACCATGTTTTCTTTTTTCCTGATAATTCATCAATATACCCAAACAAATTAGGCAGCCATGTTAATGATTCGAGGATCATAGAAAACATAGGTGCTTTAATGATTTGGTTTAGGGTTAATTCATTATCAAGCGAAAAATCTTTAATATAAGAGCGAACTAATATTATATAACAAATAATATTTACGATGCCTAATGCAATTGGGATCCATATATTAAAAGCAACCATAAATATTAATAAAATAATACTTGATGGGAAAACATATTGAATCGCAGTAACGATAAACCAAGGAGTCGCGCATAAACCTGCTATCCAATTAGTTTTCCAAGCTTCTAAATAAGCTTCTACACGGCCGCGTGCCCATCTTCGTCTTTGTTTGAATAACGCTTTAGCACTTATTGGGCATTGTGTCGTTGCTTTAGCTTTTGGCGCATATCCTGTTTTGTAGTTATTAGATATAGCCTTCCAACACCACGCGATATCTTCTACTAACCAATCACTCCATCCACCTAACTTTTTTACTACCGAAGCTCTGTGGGCTACAAATGCCCCTGCTAAAACAGGAACACAACCTAATCTATCTTGTGCGGCTCTGATTGCACCATAAAAACTGATGTGCTCGTAATGTTGCAACAATCCAATGAAACTATCTTTGTAATTATTTGGTGTAATATATCCACATACAGCTGCGTATTTATCATTTGACCAAAGTTTACTGACCAGTTCTTTTATGCCGTTGGGTTCAATAAATGTGTCACTATCAACAATGATATAGGCTTCACCATTTGCTATATTTAATTCTAAAGCATAATCAAGAGCAAAACCTTTTCGTCCTTCGTTTATTGGCTTACGCACTACTTCATAACGTTGTTTTTTTGGATGAGCTAACCATTTTTCAACATGCTCAATAGTATTATTGTCAGAGCCGTCATCGATTAACAAAATTTGTAACTGGCTAGGGTAGTTTTGTAATTCAATATGCTCTAAGGCTTTTAAAAGCAATTTAGGCTCTTCATTAAAAAAAGGGACAAACACAGAGACTAAAGGAAGCTCAGTTTTACAATTACTGTCCTTTTTTAGTTTATATGCAAGTAATAATGTAATTGTTGCCAATAAAGTAATGGATGATGTCGCTATTAATACAGTTTCTATTATGTAAATCATGGAGCCTCCAAATTAGCAATAGCTATCAATCAAAGAGGTAACGGCATGTCTAGAATAGTTTTCTATCTTTAACATCTTGTGATTTAAAATCGTAAATGATGAATATTTAAAATTTCTTAAAGTAAATTGTAATTTACCTAGCTTTAATCCTCGATCTTTTGCAAGCTGTGTTATTTGAGTTCTAAATTCAACATCATTAAAATTACTGATTGCTATTTTTGAAGTGTTTATAAGATTCAACTTAATATCATTAGCAATGTTTATACTGTTGTTGTCAATAATATCAACATTTAATTCTTTTAATATGGCAATGTTCTCATGTTTGTTTAATTCATATTTAAAAGTATCAATTAAGACCTGAATATCTCTTAAGCTGATTTTGTTTGTTGAGTATTTCCCTAGAGTAAGTGCTAAATTTTGAAGCCAATTTACAATTAAAAGGTGATCATCCCATGTCCCACCTACACCATCCGCAAGAATATAGTTACCAAAATCAGGAACGGCAGTAATGGTTCCAAAATCTAAAAAACGTCCATCAATGCTAATGTTAGAACTGGTTAACGATCCATGAGGGATCCCTTTAACACGAGAATATGCAATTTGTTTTGCAATAGAAAAAACCAGTTTTTGGAGACAAGACAAGGCAACATTGTTATTTTCAAGCTTTAATTCTTGTTTAGATAACTTAAATATACGAGGCAAAAATTGGATACAATCTTTTACTCTTTGTGCGTCATTATCTCTTAAATCCATATATTCAGGAAACGGCCAAAAAAAAGTGCAACGTTCAAAATGAGCAGGACGAACAGCAAATTCTCGAATAGCTAAAGCGCATGGTTTTAACGGTTTATGATCTAAATAATCAAATTCTTGATTCACATTTGTTTTTATAATCGCAAGTGTTCTAACTGCTCCACAAGGAAGATGCTTATGACATATCTCTCCCCATATTGCTTCAGAAATCGCTTCATCAAGAAATAATTTTCCGTTAGCATGACTTTTACTCATGTTTGTCGCTAGTAGTGGTGTTAAACCAATACCCTTTACTTGAAATTGCCCATTCAACCCACATCGAGCACTTCCACCATTGCATACTTCATGTCGTGATCCATATCTATCAGCTAGAAATATTTTTCGGTCACTTGTACTTAATCTATTTGTATTCGCGTAATTAGAAGCAACATAAGAATAGTTATTTAGGATGTCATTTTCGATTTCATTTGTAATGGAATCTATACCATAGCTATTTAACAGGGGCTTATTTATCCAAAGAAGCTCTGTATTTTTTAGGCGAAAGGTATCAAAAGAAGTAAAAGCTGATTTTGGAAGTTCTCCTTCTAATATCAGTGTATTTTCTTCATTTTTAATATTATCTTTGTGTAATATATTAACGCCCATAAATACATCTCTTATTTGTTCTAACAACTAACCCATTACTGTCTCTAATACAAATATAGATATCTTTAACATTACTCTTTATTTGATATCGTGCTTTTCGATAAAGGCTTTTAATTATTGAATTCCGTCTAGAACTATCATTATATAAAAAATCGACAATAATTAGATTTTCACCTTCATTCCAATTCATAGGATGAATAACAAAGCGATCTGCTTTCATATATTGATTTAACGTGTCATCATCAACCCATGCCCACATAACATAGCCAGAGTAATCTATATCCCCTTGATTCTTTATGAATACATATTGATTATGGAGAACAGCAGGTTTCACCCAATGTAAAAATGAACCTATACTTATTGACGCTCTTTCTTTGCTTTTAGAGCTTATTTCAAGAAAATTTCCAAGTTCAAGTAATATCTCATCTTTCAATTTACCTTGTTGCTCTAAACCTGTAAGCAATGCATTTTTTGGGTTATATTCAATTTATGTAAATTATTAATTTCATTCATCCACTTAGTCCTTAAGTGTTAAAAACTTTACATATCACCGCTTATTAAAATAAAAACTCATGTAACATATATAAGCATTATTTTATCTACATTCAATAATTAATTATTTCTTTCAAAGTCATACATTTTAATAAAAAATTTCAAATTTAATCTATTGCATCACTTGGTAGATATGCTTATGTTTTTATTTAAAATATAGGCACCTTATCTATTAAAATAACAACTAATTAAAAATTACATTATTTTACATTTGCTTACATCTATATAATGGTTATATACCCTTATTTTATTTGGAACAACAAAAAATGTATCACTATGTATGAATTGATACTATATTGCGATAGACTTCACATATATTCTTGCATGAACAGTATTTTTATTAATATCAATAAGTTGAACAAACAAATCTAAATAAATTAAAACAAAACCCGAAACCTACCCACACACCAAGAAGTAAGAATCAAATGGCTTGATGGTACATATTGCGTTCTTGATAAAATGAACAAGCGCTGGAAAAAGAAAATTGACATTTACATGGGTGAAGATGTTGAAAAAGCAAGACAATGGGGTAAGAAAGAAGTCGTTATCTACTGGACTGTAGAAGAAGAAAAATAAGACTTAGGTTATTCTAAATTTTAACACTCTCACTCAAAGTGGCTTCGTAAATGAAGCCACTTTTTTATACTTCGAATATAGAACCTCTAACTACCGATCACGCCGCCGTTATCTTTGGTGATCATCACAATAGTCGAACGAGGCTTACTATCCCCACCTTGTGGAAAATGCCCAGATGGATGCTGCACACCAACAAACATCGTCTTTTGATCTTCAGAGAAAGTTAATCCCGTAATTTCACAACCAATTGGGCCAGTTAAGAAGCGACGCACTTCTCCAGTATTAGGATCACCGCACAACATCTGATTATTACCTTGTCCCGCAAAGTCTCCTTTGTTCGAGTAATTACCATCAGTTTGGATCCATAAACGTCCAGTTTTATCAAACCCAATACCATCAGGACTATTAAACATATTGTCTTTATTGATATTATCACTGCCAGCATACAAATTATCTTTATGAACTGTTGGATTTCCGGCTATCAAGTATAAATCCCACTGGAAAGTATCACTCACATGATCGCCATTCGTTGGTTCCCAGCGCACAATTTGACCATAATGATTTTCAGCTCGAGGGTTTACTCCATCAACGTCTTGTCCCTCTTTAACACCACGGTATTTATTATTGGTTAAAGTACAAAATACATGCTTTTTGTCAGGATGAACCGCAACCCATTCAGGTCTATCCATTGTCGTCGCCCCTACTTGCGTTGCCGCACGACGAGCAAAAATCATCACTTCAGCTTGGCTATTAAACCCATTCTCTTTGGTTAATCCATTTTTACCATAAGCCAGCTCTAGCCACTGACCCTCACCTTCTAACTTATCGTCTTTCATTGCAAATTTAGCAACATATAAGGTACCTTCTTCAAGAAGATTACGATTTGCTCTGTTATTCCCTTCTTGGTATTTGCCTTTTGATACGAACTTATAAAGGTGTTCACCACGTTCGTCATCACCAAGATACACCACAACATGACCATCATTATTTACGACCAATGCAGCATTCTCATGTTTAAATCGACCTAGTGCCGTTCGTTTTAATGGCGTTGAAGTTGGATCATTTGGATCAATTTCAACCACCCAACCAAAGCGATTCGGTTCATTTGGGTTTTTCGCAACATCAAAACGATCATCAAAATTATGCCACTGATATTCACTCTGCTTTGCTTTAATACCGTAACGCTTATCATCAGGCGTTAATGTTGTATTTTGTTCTGAACCAAAGAAATCATTAAAATTCTCTTCACATGTTAAATAAGTACCCCAAGGCGTTTCGCCATTTGCACAATTATTAAAGGTACCTAACACCTTTTTACCAGTAGGATCGGCTTTGGTTTTTAGTAAATCATGACCTGCAGCAGGACCTGTCACTTCCATTTCAGTATTTGCGGTTATACGACGATTTGCTTTACCAGCTGAATCCATCGTCCATTGACCGTTCTTTCTGACGATTTCAACAATAGTTACACCCACAGCTGCTTGTGCCTTAGCTACATCATCCGCGGTCATGTTTTTACCTTGGTGAGCAAACAAAAATTCATAATTAGTGTATTCATTATTCACCGCGAGAATCGCCCGATCGCTTGATAATGGAAATACACTCATACCGTCAGTATTATCACCAAATTGCAGTGCTTGCGCTTTTGAATCCTGCTTTCCATTTGGATTAAATTGCGGAGCATTAGCAAAAATAGGATCTCCCCAAGACATCAATGTATTCCAACTGTAACCTTTAGGAAGCACAATAGAGTCACTTGTAGAGGTAGGAATGGCTTCAAAGTTTAATAGTGCACTATTCATATTACCTGCAATTGCTTTTGCTACTGGGTTTAACGCCAAAAAAGCGCCAGCACCTGCCGCAGCTGTTCCCATCAAAAAACCTCGACGAGATAAACGAGCATTCACCATATTGCTAAAATCAGATTCTTTTTCTACAAATTTATTCATCATACTTCCCTTTTCAAACTGTTATTTTTATAAGTGTATTTTTACAATCAGAAGTAGCCTAAAGGGGCTTTATGACAGAAATATTGAAAGGACATGACGATTTGATTGCGTATTTTTAAATCAAAATTTAGTACTCATCCCAGAATAAAAACATTCACTATCACAATAATTCTTTCTTTAATATTTATCTGATATAAAACTTATCCATTATTTCAGTCTGTATTGATTCATCTAACGTAGATATCAAGGAAAATCATGTTAAAGCAAACTCTATTATGTTTATTTTTGAGTTCATTATTTATAACAAGCGGTTGCGCTGAGTTAAAAGATGCAGGAAAAACCATCGGACATACTACACGTGATGTTACCACTGCTATTGGGCACGCCTCACGAGATGCAGCGAAATCAGTGAAAGCAGAATTAAATAAAGGGGAATGGGCAAGTGAACCTTAATTTCAAAATACGTGTTATGACATACAAATGAAAAAGCCTCTATTTGAAGAGGCTTTAAATCAACTAAAACGGTATTACATCAGCCATTTCCACCAAACAAAAATAGCTAAAAATCCAAATAAATAGATCAAACCAACAATGGATAACGCTTTTAATTTTGTTCCCATTTTTAGTTCATCTGGCAATTCCGTTTTTGTTACTAGAATATAATTCAGAGCAGCAAAAATTGGTGTTGTTATAAACGCCATGATCATTGCAAAATCTAACATACTCATTAAAGAAGAAATAAACAAAGTAACAATGGTAATCGCCAATACAGAAACAATCATAACCCAAGAGTTATAATGTTTTGGCTGATTTAATGGTTTACGCTGTAGCAATAATTGAGCTTCCGATACTGCTCTTGAATAGCCATCAATCACCGTAATAGTGCTTCCAAAAATACAGAAAAAGGCGATAACGGCTATCAAATACCGTGACCACTCACCTATTGTTGCAGCATAAATTCCCACTAACTGATGGGAAAAACCAATGCCTGATGCTTTGAATTCAATTCCCGAACCGTATAACACCAAAGATCCTAAAGATAAAAAAACCACAGCAAGAATCGCGGTTCCAATATAACCAACATTAAAATCAAACAAGGCAGATTGTGGGGTTACCTTTTGAATTTGACACTGACGCTTTAACCACATAGATGTGATACTTGAAATTTCGATAGGTGCAGGCATCCACCCCATCGTAATAACTAAAAATCCAATAGACGCAATTGACCAAACCGAAGGACCTTGATAATCAGTAGGAGCAACAGCACCATTAGAAAACGCAACACCTAAGGCTATCGTTGTCGCAATCGTTAATGTGGCCATAATTAATTTAGACAATTTATCTAAGGCTTTAAAATGTCCTGCAAATAATATTGTTATACAAGTAATTAGAACGATACCAGACAACACATTTAAAGAGAGATTAAAAGGTAAAAAATAACCTAATAAACTTGCACTAAATAACAATAAAGCAGCGGTATTAACGACAGCAGAAATCGCACTTAATACTAAAAACACCCATAAATAACCTCGCCCTAATTTATGATAACCTTGAATGATGCTGTCCCCAGTACCAAGGGTATATTGAACTCCAGCCCTGAAGAATGGATATTTCAGCAAATTAACTGCAAGAATTAGCAGCAACATTTCCCATCCATAGATTGCTCCAGCCTTAGTTGATGCAACCAAGTGAGAACCACCAACAGCTGCTGCGGCCATCATAATGCCTGGGCCTAACGACCGAGAAAGATCACTTATTTTTAATTTTGGCTTCATGCCATTTTGTGTACAAGACGGTTCCATATCTATCCTTTTAGTTACAACACTGCCTCACTAACCCTGTGAACAAGTACAATTTAATTTGAATTAACAATTAAGTTACATAAAGGCGTGATTTTAATCAATTGCAAAGTAGAGAATCAGTTCAAACAACACAGCATCGCTGCAAATAGTTATTGGAATCACTCATAAGCCAGGTAATTACATAGAAAAGATTGAGAATAGTGCGAACATAAGTACAATGCGAAAATAACCATTTAATCTCGCACTCATACAGAAGGTCTGTCACTTGGAAAAACATGAAGAAGTTCTGGTCGCTATACGCCAAATAATTCGAGCTATTGATTTACACTCGAAAAAGTTAAGCAAAGAGTATGGGTTAACAGGCCCTCAACTGATACTCATGCGCGCGATTCAAGAAATGGATAATGTGACAATCAAAGAGTTATCAAAACACACTAATGTAAGCCAAGCGACAACAACGACCATCATTGATCGTTTAGAACTTAACGGTTATGTTCAACGAATTCGTAGCGAATCTGACCGTCGTAAAGTTCATGCTCATTTAACGGATAAAGGAAAAGAGTTACTGGATAACGCTCCTCTTCCTTTACAAGACAGCTTTGTAAATAAATTTCATAATCTAGAAGCATGGGAACAGAGTCTTCTTTTATCATCGGTACAGCGTGTATCCGCGATGATGAATGCAGAAGATATCGATGCGGCTCCAGTACTACAACTTGAAGGCATTGCTAAAAGTTAGTAACCATACAAATCACCCACTTTCTAAAATAAAAAGCCTCTTTTTACAGAGGTTTTTTTGTTGAATCCTAATCAAAAAAATCGACTATTGCATCACTCATCATGCCGTCTTTGTGTAAACTGAACCCTTGTATTCAAACTCATAAAGAAGTCATTATGGATAACCTCATTACACAGTTATTATTTTCAGCTTCAATAACTGGCCCTATTTGTGTCATGTTGCTATTAGGTGTTCTACTTAAACGTATCCATCTTATTAATGATAATTTTATTGAAGTTGCATCAAAGCTAGTCTTTCAAGTGACCTTACCGGCCATGCTTTTTTTAAGTATTGTAAACGCCAAACATGATTTTTCCTCAAGCAGTCACTTAATCATTTACGGGCTTATTGCTAACTTTATTTTCTTTCTTTTCACTATTTATTCCACCCGATTTGCTTTTAAAGACAAGCAAAATCACGGCGTTATTATTCAGGGTGGATTTCGCGCCAACACGGCGATCATCGCTTTAGCTTATGTGGCTAATGCTTATGGAAATACTGGTGTTGCATTAGCTGCTATCTATGTTGCTTCAACAACTATTTTATATAATATTCAGGCTGTTATAGCCCTTACACCTAAGAATGATAACAATAAAAAACAAGCAATTGGGATAATAATAAAAACACTCACTAAAAACCCATTAATTATTTCCATTGTATTAGGTGTTATTTGTTCTCTTCTCTCTATTCCTGTACCTGATATGCTTTCACAAGCCGGACAATACTTTGCCAATATGACACTTCCTTTGGCTTTACTATGTGCGGGAGGTTCACTTAATTTGCATTCAATGAAAGAAGAGAGCGCTGCTACGTGGTTTGCAACAAGCTATAAACTTATCTTAAGTCCATTATTCATTACGTCAGGAGGGCTCCTCGTAGGGTTTAGAGGATTAGAGCTAGGACTTATTTTCTTTATGAGTGCAGCACCAACAGCTGCGGCAAGTTATGTAATGGCTAGAGCAATGGGGGGAAATGCAATATTAGCGGCAAACATTATCGCTCAAACAACCGTAGCCTCACTGTTTACTTGCACTCTAGGTATATTTATTTTGTCATCATTTAATCTAATTTAATAAATTTTTTGGAAAATGAAAAAACAGTATCCTATATATAGTAATACCAACATCGTTAATGTGATGCTCAATTATTACTGATGTTGGTACAATGTATCTACTATTGTTTTAGTTAATATCACGTTTTTCCAGAGAAGTTTCCCCTTAAGTTCTCTGGAATTTTTTTGTCTATTATAATGTGTAGCGCACACCAAAAGTAAATGCGATATCAGTTGAGTTATCCATATTTATCGCATTTTCGATAACAGAAAACTCAAACGCAGCCTTCTCCAATAAATAACGGTAGCCTAAAACATATTCATGAGAGGACTCTGAAAAATCGTCACTATCATCAACAGTTCCTTCATAGTTATGATAAGAAGTAACAATATGATGCGATGGCGTAATGGCGTAGCCATAACCAATAGCAAAAGAAACCGTATTGTCTTTATATGGCAATTCACTTATCACGCCACCGTCATGAAAAGTGACTCCAAGTGTAGAAAAAATAGCGTTTTTTTCATAGCTAAAGCTGTAGTTTGCCTGTAATCCTTGCTCAAAAGCCTCTCTTTTAAAATGACCACTATTCACTTTATTAAAATATAAACTAGCACCTAAACTTACTGCATTATGTTCATTGGCAAACAATTGATATTCTAAATAGCTATGAAGTGCACTTGATAATATCTCGTTTTCAAAATCTTGAATATCCACCCCATACTTAGGCACCGAGATAGAAAATTGATCATCTTCAACTTTATCTCTTCCATTTTGACCAATGCCAAAAAATTCATGGAAACCATAAACAAAAGAATCCAACCTATTGTTACCTGCGTAGTTATATTGATACTTTAACTCAGCTTTAAGCTTAGGGGTTATTTGCCATTGTGCTCCAGTGACTACTTGGTTTTGATAGTAATCCATACTGAAGCTTTCTGAATGAGCCCAAACACTAGAAATGGTACCAGTAGCGAACAGCTCTACAGAATCGTCTTTCATAGCAAAAGCAGAACGAAGCTCTGTCGTTAGGCTATTGGATTGTAGTGGAGACTGAGCGTAAGTTTTTAATGGCGTAACAGCATTATCAGCCAATACCCAAGAAGAAGACAAACCAACCGAGATTGGAATTAAAATGAAGGTTATCGGTTTTCTTATAGGCATAATACTTTTCACATAATTAACCGCTACCAATAGATTGATAACAAAAGAAGAAATAAGGTAATAACAACATTATTACTTATCTTTCCCCTCTCTCTCAATGCGTTAATAATATGGTGGGAGATAGATCATACACAAAGCAGTTAAACGGCCATAAAAAAAGCAATTAATAATAAAACCAAACAGATGCATACAAAAATTAAATAAAATAACCCATGTGCATACAATTTAACTATCAACTCATTCTGTTTGTTGATGTAGCCATTCTTTAAATACACTGATTTTATCACTCACAGTCCCTTTTTGTTTCCACACAACGTAATAGGCTAACTCTGTGGTCGATTCAAGATCAGGGAACAACTGTACTAATCGTCCGCAATCTAAATCATCTTTTACTAATACACTTCTCCCCAAAGCGATACCTTGTCCATTGATTGCAGCTTGAATAACAGAAGCAGAGTTATTTATTTTTAGTCCTTTTTCTGTATTTACATCAAAAATACCATTCTGTTCAAACCACGCATTCCAAGAAGGAAAACCACTTTCTTTAGGTAGAGAGATATCATGCAATAAAGGAAATTGAGCAAGTGACTCTATACTTTCAATACCTTTATTAAGTAACTCAGGAGAACATACTGGAAAAACAGACTCTGTCATTAATAGCGATGCTTCTAATCCTTCCCACTGACCTTTTCCATAACGAATCCCAACATCGATGCTTTCGGTAAGATAATCCACTGTACGAATATTTGTATCTAGTCTTAAATCCCACTCAGGGTAAGAGGTTTGGAAATCATCTATTCTCATCAATAGCCATTTAGCCGCAAATGCAGGGCTTACAGCTACAGTTAAAATAGGACTGTTTTCCGTTGGTTTTAATAAATCTAAACCTTGTGTTAAATGCTCAAATCCGCGCGTAATTTCAGGTAAACCTAACAGCGCTTCTTTAGTTAAGACTAAACGAGATACTCCTGATGTTCGCCTTTCGAACAAAGAAATACCTAACCATTCTTCCAACAATTTTACTTGCTGTCCAATCGCCGCGGGAGTAACGTTTAGCTCTTTCGCCGCTAAAGAAAAACTCAAATGTCGTGCTGAAGCTTCAAAGGCTCGCAAACCATTTAAATGATGCAACTTCATAAAACACCTCCCTAAAAACAAACACCAATAAAGAAAAACTTTAGTGGAAGTATAGAAGTTCTGATTTGTGAGTACGAGATAAAAATTACACAATAAACTTTATCATCACACACTCATGTAGGTTTATTATGAAATTACACACTGATTTATCAAAACACGCGCATGCAATTTTCTCTCAATCCACATGGGTGCCTTCTCCAATAAAAGAAGTGTCTCGCAAAATGCTTGAACGTGATGGTGGCGAAATAGCAACAGCTACGACCCTAGTTCACTATGAACCTAATAGCTATTTTTCTTCTCATATCCATACCGGCGGTGAAGAGTTTTTTGTTTTAGATGGCACTTTTGCTGATGAGCACGGTGACTACCCTATTGGCACTTATATGCGTAACCCTGTTGGCTCTTCTCACGCTCCAGTCGTAGAGGCGGGGTGTATGATTTTAGTTAAGCTAGGGCAATACCAAGAAGGCGACACAACACCCGTACATATTGATACTCATGCTCAAGATTTTCTTCCTGATCCTTCGCGTCATCACGTGCAATATCAAACGCTGCATTCTTTTAAGCATGAGAGTGTTCGTCTCGAAAAGTGGCAAGCAAATCAAACTATCGAACTGGAAAACCTAGGAGGAATTGAACTCTTAGTTCTTGAAGGGAGATTTAATCATAATAATACTGAATATCGAAAATTTGATTGGCTACGTTTACCTATTGGCCACTCCTTACGAGCTAGTATTGAGAAAGACACTTGTAAAGTTTGGATAAAAACAGGACACCACTTACATCAGATTCAAGATAAGTGAGAATTAATATGAAAACAGACTATCTAATTATTGGTTCGGGTTTAAGCGGCTTATACCTAGCTTATCAACTTGAAAAAATGGGTAAAAAATATCAAGTAATTGAATCACGTAAGCGTATTGGTGGCCGAATTTTATCATTAGATAACATGGATATGGGGCCATCTTGGTTTTGGCCACAAATGCATCCACGCATCACACAACTTATTGATGATTTAGAATTACCTATTTTCCCACAATATTCTCAAGGAGCCTATTTACTAGAAAATCAACCTAACAGCGCACCTATCAGATACGAATCAGGGTTTGAACAATCTCCAGTATCAATGAGAATTGCTGATGGAATGCAATCCCTTGTTGAGACGCTATTTAATTTACTTCCTGCTAGCCGCATTCGATTAGATAGCACGGTCACTCACGTTAATTACAAACAAAATGGTTATTCAGATATCACTGTTGATCAAAATAACAAAAAGCAAATTATCGAAACAAAGCATGTCATTTTTGCTATGCCTTTACGTCTTTTATCTGAGCGTATTACGTTTAATCCTAGCTTACCTACAGATGTAAAAAAACACTTTGCTTCAACGCCGACATGGATGGCAGGTCAAGCAAAATTCTTTGCAGAATATGACACGCCTTTCTGGCGAAAAAATGGATTATCAGGCTCAGCAAGCAGCCATATTGGTCCGTTAATTGAAATTCATGATGCCAGTACATTTGAGGGCTCAGGTGCTTTATTCGGTTTTGTAGGAGTCGATGCGTCAACACGTATAAAAGCAGGCAAAGCTCGTATTAAACAAGCGGCAATAGAGCAATTAAGTCGGATTTTTGGAGAGCAAGCCGCTTTCCCTACTGATGTTAAATTATTAGATTGGAGCCAAGAAGCTAATACGGCAACACAAGCAGATTACCAAACTCTAAGAAGTCACCCTTCTTATGGTCTACCAACGGCTGCAAGAGAGTTACGTCAATTACATTGGCACTTTGCAGGAACAGAATCAGCAGAGGAAAATGGTGGTTATTTAGAAGGTGCACTAGAAGCCGCCGATGCGGTTATTAACATTCTCGATTGAGATTAAAACAAAAGGCCAAGTCATGAATAGACTTGGCCTTAATGTATTCTTAGAACAACTTAACAGCTGTGAGCCATTAAGAATTGAATATCATCTCCAGCGCCGTAATACACAGGCTCTTTTCCATGACTGAATAGTTTTAATGGCTTTTCATTGGCTGTGTGATAGCTCAACTTACCATCAAGAATGTGCAGCCATGTACCTTCAGGAATACCAACGACAGGCTCATGCTTGTTCACTTCCAAAAACTCTTGAATACGCTCATCACGAGTTTCACCAAAATGCCCTTCAACGGATGCTTCTAAATAATGAGGGTTAATTTGGAATGGTACTAAATTTAATGAAGGCAGAATAGCGCCAGTAATGATAGGCATATCGTTCGTTGTACGAATCGTTGGGCAACCAATATTTGTGCCTGCACTCCAGCCGATATATGGAACGCCATTATCAAGTACAGCTTTACGAATAGGACCAATCAAACCTAAATCATGCAGTGTTTTATTTAATACCCAAGTATTGCCACCGCTAACCAAAATTCCATCCGCTTCTTGAATGGTCTTTACAGGGTCTTCTGAACGATGCAATCCTGTTACTTTGCAATCTAATCCAAGATGATCAAATGTTTGTTGTACCAAGGCAACACGATCATCATGACTTGAGCGAATAACAGCATAAGGAATAAGAACTAAATTCTTCGCTTTTGTACGTTGAATCTGTTCAATAATCGCGTCACTTGCGAACTCCATTACATGGTTATTGCCCGCAATTTTACCGTTACTTAATAATAAAATATCCATCTTCTTACAGCCTTATGTCTATTTAATATCGCCACAAATGTTTACTTTTATAAAAATAAGCATAGCGATCCAAGAGAGAGCAAAAACCATAACAGAAAAAATAAGGCTAAAACTTGTGTTAGATCTCACCTAACAATGATTAACTCAATGACTTAACATATAATTTTATTTTGGCAGAAGTAAGACAAAAATAAGTGTTTCAAGAAAACTTAACTTGTGAGCAGCCCGAATACAGGCATAATGCGCGTTAAATGATTACTTGGTCTACAATGACGTCTGTATATTCGACGTTTATTAAACTCCTTGAGGTGCAATGAAAATACCAAATAGATTACTGCCATTAGTTGAAGATGGTTTGATAGATGAAGTTCTAACCCAATTAATGAGCGGCAAAGAAGCCTCGGTCTACATTGTTCGTAGCGGCGATAATATTCAATGTGCAAAAGTATACAAAGAGATTGAACAGCGCAGTTTTAAACAAGCTGTCGCCTACCGTGAAGGTCGAAAAGTAAAAAACAGCCGCAGAGCTCGTGCGATGGAAAAAGGCTCTAAATTTGGCCGTGATGAGCAAGAAAAAGTATGGCAAAGTGCTGAAATCGATGCATTATACAAACTATCAGAAGCAGGTGTTCGAGTCCCTACTCCCTATGGTTGTTTTGATGGCGTATTATTAATGGAGCTGGTCACTGATGACGAAGGATCTGTAGCACCTCGCTTAAATGACGTGACCTTAACCAAAGAGCAAGCGATACGTGATCATGACTTAATGATCCAATACGTCACTCGTATGCTGTGTGCAGGTATTGTGCATGGTGACTTGTCTGAGTTTAATGTATTAGTCGATCACCTTGGTCCTGTCATCATCGACCTACCACAAGCCGTTGATGCCTCAGCAAACAATAATGCCAAATGGATGCTTGAGCGTGATGTAAACAACATGACCACCTATTATGGTCAATACGCCCCTGAACTACTTGGTTCTGAATACGCAAAAGAAATGTGGGCATTGTATGAAAGTGGTGAATTAACACCAAACACAAAGCTAACAGGCGTGTTTATTGATGATGGCAAAGATGCCGATGTCGATGGCTTAATGGCTGAAATCAATGCCGTAATGGAAGAAGCTCGTTTACGTAAAGAGCGACAACTTGAAGATCAAGATATCGATTAACCCTTTCAAATTGCAGATAATGGATTATCTGCTAACACTCCACGCTTTCTCTTTCTTCGACCACTTTCTTAAATTCATGATGATGAATAAAGTGATCAATTTGCTCAACAGTTTGTTTCGCATATATTAAACTGGTATGTGAATAATTTAGACACAGATGATCTTTAAGTTCAGGCAATAGCGTTTCTTCTACTGTAACTGTACCGTCAGAAGGCACTTTATCGCGAATAATCGAAGAACGAATACCAATAGACATAGTTCCAGCAATCGATCCTATCGGGCAATCTACGGTTAATTGGTTTACATCGACAAGGCCTTGTTCTTTTGAATTCCCTAAAATAAACCCAAATTTTCTACTTTGTATTTCTTTCGCAATCGAAGAACCTTGAAGTGGGGAACCAATAGTAACGATAGAATCGATAGGGGTATGTTTATCATTATGTGAATTGACAAAATGGACTGCGAGGATACCGCCTAGGCTATGGCCTACGATGACATTTTTTTCAGTTTCAGATAAACAATTACGGATCCGTTTAAAAAGTAATGCTTCATTAATTCGCACAGAATTATAGCTGATCACTTGAATAGTATGACCTTTACGTCTTAAGCGAGAAGCTAATGGTTTCATCACAAGACCATGCATATACAAACCATGTAATACAACAATATGGGCCATTAGCTACTCCTTCAAAATCCATCTATTAACTATGACTATATCAAGAAGTAATCGTTCTCTATATGATAAAAATCATTCAAGTTTAATTAAATACAATCCCATTAATATCTTTAACTAACTCTATCGATTGTCTTTTGCATTTTGAGTTTCTTCGGCTTCATTCTTTAACCATACAGTAAACATCTGATAGGTAAGACTCAGTACAACGGCACCAACAAATAACCCCACAATCCCAGACATTGCCATTCCCCCTAATGCCCCTAACAAAATCACAATAATAGGAATATGAGAGCCACGACTTAACAATATAGGTTTCAAAATTGCGTCACTACTGCTTACCAAAACGCACCAAATAGCAAACAATACGCCAGTAGTCGTAGTATCAACACTAAAAACATAAAAAATGATAGGCAGAAGAATCAAAATCGGCGGAAGCTGGATAATGGCAAAAACAAGAACAAGAAATACCCATAACCCAAGAACTGACACAGAAATACCAACCGCTGCCATTCCTAAGCCTGCCATTGTAGCTTGTATTACTGCAACCCCAATAACCCCTTGAACAACACTTCTTATGGTTACTTTAGAGAGCTTAATTAACTCTTCACCATGTTTACCGGTTAGTCGATTAGTAATCAAAATAAAGGCACGTTCACATTTAGTCGCATTGGCCATAAACACGCCAGCTATAATTGTAGAGACAATAAACTGAATAAAACCACCACCAAGTGAACCAACGAGTGACGCCGCTTTTGCTGCTACCACTTTCACTTCTGCGCTGTATTTAAAAAGTAAGCTTTCTAGGTTCGATGATGCTAAAGACATAAATGAATAAGCTTCATGACCAATAATAGGCCAATCTTGCATACGTTCTTTTGGCTTAGGTATAGCGATACTGCCATCTTGATAACCTAAAAAGAGCTCGGTACCACTGGTATAAATACCGGTAGAAAGTGCAATAAGCGGGATCAGTAATAACAGCACTCCAATAACCGTTAAAATGATACTCACTTTACTTTCGCTTAATGCTGTCTTTTTACTAAAGAAGGCAACAATCGGATACAAGGCCGTTGCAATAATTCCGCCCCATACCATCAATAATAGAAATGGTTTTAAAATAGAAAAACACCATAAAACAAGCACAGACAAAGCACTAATTTTAATAAATGCATCAATCGCTTGGTTAGAGAAATTATGATCAAGTTTCATAAACATTCCTTGTTACTTAAAAGGGATAACCCAAGGTAAATTCGGGTCAGTATTACTTATATGTATAGTGTATTACTCAGCTAAAGTTAGCTTTTTTCTCTTGTAAACCACCAACAGATCAATGATGCGATTGTCACCATTATAACCCCTTGCCAAAATTGAATTGTTAACTCAATGTCTAAAATCCAAGCAGAAAAGAAAGTTGAAAATATAGGAGTAAAATATGAGAAAGTCGCAAGTAATACCATGTTGCCACCAATAATACCGATATTCCATAAGGCATAACCACTTCCCATTACAATACCAGCCAGCAATAGATCGATTGCGGCCTCACTGGTCATCACAATCGAGCCTTCATCACTTATCGCGTATTTGCACCATAATGAAAGTGCGGTTGCAATAAAAAACCACGTAATTGCATTCTTACCATTTGCTAATTTTTTCGTAATATTGCAATAAATTGCCCAAAGAAATGCGCCAGTAAATGCCAAAGAATAACTAACCGGATTACTTGCCGCGTTGTTCATTAATTGAGATATAGATAAGCCCTGATCGCCACTTAGTGTCCACGCGACACCAAAAAAAGACAGTAAAATAGCAGGATAAATGACTTTGCTTACTGGTTTTTTACTCGCAAGCACAGCAAACAACACCGTTAACGATGGCCATAAATAATTGATAATACTCATCTCAACCGCTTGGTTACGACTGTTTGCCATACCTAACGCTAAAGATAAACACATTTCATAGCAAACAAATAAGCCACCACCAATGAGCAAATAACGAGGTGAAAACAATTTTAATTTAGGTAAACCTACAGTAAAAATTAAAAACAACGAACCCACGCTATAAATCATAGCAGCCCCACCTATCGGGCCAAGTTGTTCACTTACATTACGAATAAGCCCAACAATTAAGCTCCACAACAAAATAGCTGAACAACCCGCTACAGTATATTTATATGATGAATTCACTTTTTTTGTTCCTAATTACAAGGTCTCAGATAACATAGAGACACTTTATCATTTTCAATCGATTTTTATTAACAAAAACATCAATAGAAAAAAACAGATAATTATTTTTAAACCATTATTATCTTCAATAGAATTTTTATGTCATCATTTATTTTGAAGCTTAAAATTATTAAGACAAAGCACAAACTATTCACTAATAAAAAAAGATGATGGACTATTATGTTTAAAAATTTATCGCTTAAAAACAAGCTTGCGATCTCCGCAAGTGCTGCAATTATACTCGGGGGAGTATTGGTTGAAGCTCTTTCTTTCAAAGCCTCATTAGATCGCTTAGATACGGAAGTTGAACAACGATTAGAAAGCACCACCGCTTCATATAATCAATACGTAACAGACTGGATTACCTCTAAAGAACGCTCCTTAACCTCATTGCCTGCGGAAGCCAAAAACGACGCTATCGTTGTCCATCTAAAACAAATTCGTGACTCTGGTAAATTTGATAATATTTTTCTCGCCTACCCAGACGGTTCTCAAGTAAACGCTAACGATGTCATATTACCTCCAGATAATAATGACCCAAGAAAATGGGGATGGTACACAAACGCTGTTGCCGCTCCTTCCAAAGTCTTTATGGACAACCCAACCGTTGCTGCTGCAACTGGGGCAAATGTTGTTTCTTTAGGAAAAGCGTTAAATTTACATGGGCAACAAGTGGTATTAGGTGCTGATGTAGAAATTACCGATATTTTAAACAGCATGGAAAAAGTTATTTTCCCTGGTGACGGTTTCATGTTTATCGCTAATGATAAAGGGAACATTTTTACCCACCCTGATACTAACCTTCTAAATAAATCGGTATCAGAAGTCGGTTTAACCTTCGCAACAATTGAGCAAGCAGCCAATACCAATAGAGATATAACCATTGAAATCAATAATGACGAATTCATTATTTATGCTAAAAGAATTGATGGAACAAGCTTAATTACCGTTAGTGTTATTAATTATGACTCATTAGTTGCGCCATTATTTGATGCAATTTCAGGTCAAATATTAGTAACGGTTTTTGTTGTTCTTATCTGTGCCGTACTTTTCAATTTGCTTTGTACGATACTGTTCCGCCCATTAAATAATGTCTCTCAAGCCTTAGCTCAAATCGCTAATGGTAGTGGTGATTTAACGCAACGTATTCATGTTGAAAACAACGATGAAGTTGGACAATTAGCAAATAACTTCAATACATTTGTAGAGAGTTTACAACAGCTTATTCAACATATACGCCATCAATCACAACAGCTTACTGATGGTTCAGAGCAAAGCACTAACCGTGCAAACAACTCAGTAAAAGAACTTAATCTACAGCAACAAGAAATCACAATGGTTGCAACCGCTGTAACCGAAATGGCCTCTGCAACTCGTGAAATCGCATCACATGCAGAACAAACAGCTGAAGCCGCTCAAAACTCATCAACAAGCACTGAAAAAGGCCATTCATTAGTTGTAGAAACCAAAGCATCAATTAATAATCTTGCCAATGAAGTTGCTGAAGCAAGTAATGTAATTAGTGAATTACAGCAGCATTCACAAGAGATAAATACCGTTTTAGCTACCATACAAGGCATTGCAGAACAAACTAACCTGTTAGCACTAAATGCGGCAATCGAAGCTGCTCGTGCCGGAGAGCAAGGACGTGGATTTGCAGTCGTGGCTGATGAAGTTCGTGTACTATCACAACGTACACATACTTCAACAGAAGAGATAAAATCAACTATTGATATCCTACAGCAAACCACTAGCCGAGCAGTAAGCTTAATGCAAAGCAGTTCTTCGTTAGCTGGTCATTCAGTTGAAGATGCAGATCGCGCAGCATTAGCACTTGAAGAAATCAGTGCTTCAGTAACACTGATCAGTGATATGGCAACTCAAATTGCAACAGCTGCAGAAGAACAAACTCACGTTACTGGTGAGATAACTCAGAACGTAACATCAATCAAAGACGTTACTGATCAGTTAGTAATAGATTCTGAAGACAGTTTAACTCAATCACATGATCTTAAAGAACAAGCTATTGAATTAAGTGAAAAAGTGGCAACATTTAAACTATCGTAAACTGACAGCAATATAATAAAAGTGGTGAGTTAGCTCACCACTTCAACTGTTTTATGCTGAGGACCTAAATAAGTGCCTTCATCAATAAAATAACGCAGTGACTCTTCACACTCAGGGCATTCAAACACTTCATTCGGTTCAATCTCTTCATCTTCAACCCAATCCCAACCAATATGTTCTTCACAACTAGGACAATCCACTTTAATTCCTCATTAAACGTTTTAATATCATATTTATCTAAATACATTACTCGGATAAAAACATAAATTTATCAGTTATGTTTATCATCATAATATTTTGTTATATTGATAATCAACAATACACTAATGACATGGTGATTTATGCTTAACCCTTTATGGCTTAATACCTTTTGCACTTTAGTTAATGTCGGGCATTTTACTCAAACGGCAGAAAAGCTTTTTATGACACAACCGGGTGTCAGTCAACACATAAAAAAATTAGAACAAGCTTGTGATTATGACTTATTAAAACGTGAGGGGAAAAGTGTCGAACTTACTGAACAAGGCCGTCTTGTTTATGAATATGCCAATAGACAAAAGCAAAATGAAGCCCAACTCATTGAAGCATTAAGTTTTGATGACCCATATAAAGGACTATGTAAGTTATCTTGCTCAGGTGCATTAGCGCTATCTCTTTATCCTGAATGCATCAACTTACAAAAAGCACATCCAAATCTGACGACCTCTCTAGAGGCTGCACCAAATCATAAGATTTTGGACGATATTCAACGTGGATCCATTGATATTGGTATTGTTACTCATAACCCAACACCAAGCTTATTTAGTAGTGAAGAACTAACTGAAGAGCCTCTTTGCCTAGTATTACCAAAACATTATCAAAACACCCCCATCACTCTTGAAACCTTAATGCAATGCGGGTTAATAAAACACCCGGATGCAGAGCACTATTTATCACTGTATTTTGATAACTGTAAGGATCACGAATTAGAAAGTGGTAATGCAAATGAGTTTCCAGTGGCCAGTTACATCAATCAATTAAGCCAAATTTTATTGCCTGTTGCTCAAGGTATTGGCTTTACTGTATTGCCACAAAGTGCCATCGACGCCTTCCCCGATAAACAAGAGCTGTATATTCACGAGCCAACCCAATTGGTTATGGAACGTCTGTTTTTAGTTCACAAACGAAACAGAGACTTACCAAAACGCTATCAAACGTTAATAGAGAGAATCAAACAAGTATTACTTTCTTAAAGCCCTAAAACCAAAAAACTCCTGATTATCAGGAGTTTTATTTTTTACCACTTTTTAGCCACATCTTTTGCAGTGTCTTTCCAGTATTGAATTCGCGCACGTTGCAATTGGGCTTTTCTTGTTCTTTTCATAAGAGACTTCCTTCTAACATTCATTTACTCGTCAATGAGCAACTTCATGAATTTCCTTACCCTTTGAATCTATCGAAGAGTTGCTCACATTGCGAGGATCAAGATCACGAATATTTAAACGTACCGCGTGTTTTTACTTTATTTATATGATCTTAATACCACATCCACCCATTCTTAATACAAAAACACAATTTTTCTTTCACACCACAGTGAAACATTAATGACATGAAAATTCACTAAAACTGTCAGAAAATCGCCTCAAAATCGTCATAAAGACTCTCTAGGATGACAATCAAATTATTGATGTAGTCCAAAAGGATAGAGACAAATGAAAACATTGCTAACCAGTGCGACATTACTCGTTACTACTTTATCAACGCCATTAATGGCAAAAGAAGCCAACATTCAATCTCTTGTCAATGCTGCCAAAAAAGAAGGGCAAGTATACAGCGTTGGTATGCCGGGAAGCTGGGCAAACTGGAAAGATACATGGAACGATTTAAATAAACTGTATAGCCTAAAGCATCAAGATACGGACATGAGTTCAGCTCAAGAAATTGCGAAATTTGCAGCAGAGAAGAACAACGCTACCGCTGATATCGGTGATGTCGGTTTTGCTTTTGCACGAGTTGCAGTAAAAAAAGGCGTTACACAAGCCTATAAACCAACCACTTGGGATTCAATCCCTGATTGGGCTAAAGATAAAGACGGTCACTGGGCACTTGCTTATACAGGCACAATCTCTTTCATCTCAAATAATAAGTTAGTAAAAAATCCACCGACATCTTGGGACGATTTATTAGAAGGAAATTACAAAGTCAGCGTTGGTGATGTTGGTGTGGCAGCACAAGCAAATAACGCTGTATTAGCTGCCGCTTTTGCAAAAGGTGGAGATGAAAGCAATCTAAAACCTGCGATTAAATTCTTTGCAGAGTTAGCCAAGCAAGGTCGCTTATCTTATACCGACCCAGGTTTAGCTAATCTAGAAAAAGGGGAAGTCGAGGTTGCGCTACTGTGGGACTTTAATGCTTTAAATTATCGTGACAAATTAGGACGAGATCGCTTTAGTGTTAATATTCCTCAGGATGGCTCTGTTATTTCTGGATACACCACTATCATAAATAAATTTGCTAAAAACCCAAATTCGGCAAAATTAGCACGTGAATACATCTTCAGTGATCAAGGACAGATTAACCTAGCAGAAGGTTACGCCCGCCCTATTCGTAGTGATGTTGTGTTGCCACAATCAATCCAAGATAAGTTAATTCCTAACGATCAATACACCAATGTTCAACCTGTAAGTGATTTTAAAGCATGGGAAAAATCCGCGCGTAAATTACCTCGCCAATGGCAAGAAAACGTATTAATTAACCAGCAGTAAGAGAACTCCATGAGCAGTAAGACTATTCTTGTTGTTCTCGATGGCCTTAATTACCAAGTAGCTCATGATTGTATGGGCTACTTAACAGGGTTAATTGAGCATCAAAGAGCAACGCTATATAAAATTCAATCCGAATTACCTTCAATGTCTCGCCCATTATATGAGTGTTTATTAACGGGTATATCTCCTGTAAATAGTGGCATTGTAAACAATGAAATTGTGCGATTATCTAACCAAGATTCCATATTCAGTTTAGCGACAAGCCAAGGTAAAACAACGGCAGCCGCTGCTTATCATTGGGTTAGTGAACTCTATAATATCGCTCCTTATCATGCGACACGTGATCGCTTTACCAACAACAAGCAACTCAACATTCAGCATGGTTGTTTCTATCATTGGGACCACTATCCTGATGAAGCGTTATTTCTTGATGCTGAGCACCTGCGCCGTACGCACCAACCGGATTTTTTATTAATCCACCCAATGAACATTGATGATATTGGACATAAATTTGGTCTGGATTCTCGTCAATATCGAAATAGTGCCCGCACTGCTGACATTATTTTATCTAACTACATTGATAACTGGCTAAACGACGGCTATCAAGTCCTTATTACCAGCGATCATGGTATGAATAACGATCTATCACATGGTGGAAACCTACCAGAAGAGCGTGACGTCCCCTTATTTGTTATTGGAGAGCGCTTTACTCACCAAGCATCCGATAACATCCAGATTAAGCAAACGGATATTTGCGGTGTGTTATGTCAATTATTAAGCCTTAAACACAACAAAACTTATCCTCAGGAATTATTAGTATTATGAGTAGTTCTGCAGTCACTCACCCAAGCAACGCATCAAATAAATCGATTATTGCTTGGATAAAGAAAATGAAACCAGCAATTTGGATTGCTCCATTAGCACTGTTTTTTTATCTCTTTCAATTAGCGCCAATGATTTGGGTATTCATCAATAGTTTCATTTATGAAGATGAATACTCATTTGAAAACTACCAAGAAATATTCGATTCTAGCTTTATGCTACAAGGGTTTAGTAACAGTCTATGGTTATCGATATGGTCCAGCTTAATAGGCTTAATGATTGCGACACTCTTGGTTTCGTCACTTCGTCGCATTGATAGTAAGCTACGTGATGGCGTTATTGCTTTCACTAACATGAGCAGTAACTTTTCAGGTGTAACATTAGCGTTTGCTTTCATTATAATTCTTGGTGTCAATGGGGCATTTACCCTATTGCTTAAACAATATGGATTAATTGATGATTTTAATCTCTATGGGAAATGGGGATTGCTTTCTCTATACATCTACTTTCAGATCCCACTTGCCGTGTTATTACTTTATCCCGCTTTTGATGCATTAAGTGATGATTGGCAAGCGGCATCAGCATTACTTGGCGCTAAAACATGGCAGTACTGGACCAAAATAGCGCTGCCAGTACTCTTCCCTGCGCTACTAGGTACATTCATTATTCTTATCGCCAACGCCATAGGGGCTTATGCGAGTGTATATGCCTTAACCAATGGTAACTACAACGTAATTACTGTACGTATCGCTAGTCTCGTTTCTGGTGATTTATTCCTAGAACCAAATTTAGCGGCCGCTATTTCCGTTATATTAATGGCCATTCTGGCTTTTATTACCATAGTTAATCAGTGGCTTATCGCTAGGAGTTATCATGCAAAACGCTAATACCGCATTTCATAAATCGGTGGTTTACTCTATTGTCGGATTAATGATGATCCCCATCATCGCTACTTTTATTTATTCGATTTCATCTCGTTGGGGAGCCACCATTTTACCCGATGGATTTTCTCTACAATGGTATGGTCAACTCTTAACAGATGAGCGATTTTTAGCCGCTTTTGGACGCTCATTATTTATTGGCATTTCTGCATTAACGCTAAGTGTTGTCTTAATTGTCCCTGCTATTTTTGTTGTGTTTTATTACTTTCCAAAACTCGACAAAGTAATGAATATTCTGATCTTATTGCCTTTTGCAGTACCACCTGTGGTCTCCTCTGTTGGATTATTGCAAATCTATGCAGATAGCAGTATCCCTTTAGTGGGAACGCCTTGGATATTAATTGGAACCTACTTTACCATTGCACTTCCATTTATGTACCGTGCTATCGCAAATAGCTTTGAATCCATTAATTTACAAGATCTTATGGATGCAGCTCATTTATTAGGGGCCAGTACAACAAGAGCATTTCTCTTGATCATTCTTCCTAATTTACGTAAAGGACTAATGGCCTCACTTTTTCTCTCTTTCTCTTTTTTACTAGGTGAATTTGTATTCGCTAATATCTTAGTTGGCACACGCTATGAAACCTTACAAATCTATCTCTACAACATGCGTCAAACCAGTGGGCACTTCACGTCTGCATTAGTGATGACCTATTTCTTGTTTATCTTTTTACTGACTTGGTTAGCAAGTCGCTTTAACCGAGGTATTAAATAATGAGCTATGTAAACGTAAGTCAATTAACAAAACGTTTTGGTGACAATACGGTTTTTGAAAACGTAAATTTTAATATAGAGAAAGGCGAGTTTATTACTTTGCTAGGTCCAAGCGGATGCGGTAAATCAACCCTACTTCGTAGCCTAACAGGATTAGATCCTATCAATAATGGGGAGATTTGGGTTAATGGCGAAAACATAACAGGACAAACACCACAACAGCGTGGTATTGGCATGGTATTTCAATCTTATGCGCTTTTTCCAAACATGACCGTAAAAGAAAACATCGCTTTTGGTTTAAAAATGAAAAAGATAGACGCAAATACGATTGAAAAAGAAGTCTATAAAGTTATTGAATTAGTTGATTTAAACGGTAAAGAAGATCGCTACCCTCATCAACTTTCAGGTGGGCAACGTCAACGAGTAGCGCTCGCTAGAGCTCTGGTTGTAAAACCGAGGATCTTATTACTTGATGAGCCTTTATCTGCACTTGATGCCAAAATAAGAAAGCGTCTCCGTCAACAAATCCGTGATATTCAAAAAGAACTAAACTTAACTACGATCTTTGTTACTCATGATCAAGAAGAAGCGATGATCATGTCAGATCGCATCTTCTTAATGAATCAAGGTGAAATTGTTCAGCAAGGATCACCCGAAGAGATTTATACTCAACCTGCAAATGAATTTGTGGCAAGCTTCATGGGACATTACAATTTGGTTGATGCACCAAAAGCCAAACAATTATTTGATATTGAAACCGAATGGAAAGTCGCTATACGCCCTGAATCGATTTATGTAAAAGAAGAAGGCAGGCACTATGCTGAACATATTTCTTCACCAAAACAAGGGATTATCAAAAATCATCAACTGCTTGGTAATGTCATTCGCTATCAAGTGGATGTTAATGATTGCGACTTAACCGTTGATTTACTTAATCGTTCATCAGAAAGACTATTAGCAGCGGGAAGTAAACTAGAGTTACTTTTTAATCTTAACGAAATTCAGCCAGTGAGAGCCTAAACATGACACACCCACTTTATATATTTGATCTTGATGAGACCTTGATTAATGGTGATTGCGCCATGATTTGGAATGAATTTTTAGTTGATAAAGGCATTGTCACAACACCTGATTTTTTAGAAGAAGACAAACGCTTAATGACGCTGTATTCACGAGGTTTAATGGACATGGAAGATTATCTTACCTTTGCCATGTTCCCACTAAAAAACATACCAACAAATCAAGTAGAAGTACTCGTTGAAGAGTGCGTTAAACAACACATACTTCCTCTTTTATTCCCAGAAGCGAAAATACTCATTAACCAGCTAAAAGCAGATAATGTAGATATGATTGTTATTTCAGCTTCTGTCAGTTTTCTTGTAAAAATCGTAGCCAAGAACATAGGTATAGAACATGCAATTGGAATTGATTTAAAAGAAAAAAATGGCTGTTATACAAGACACATACTTGGTGTTCCAAGTTACAGAGAAGGCAAGGTATCTCGACTAACAGAATGGTTAAATGGAGGAGATAAAACCTATTCTGCTCTTCATTTTTATACTGATTCAATCAACGATTTACCATTATGTTTGTACGCAGATCATACGTACTTGGTAAATCCTTGTGAACAATTAGCAGTATATTCAAAAAAGAAAAATTGGCCGATACTTGCTTGGGGAAGCCAATAAATCAGAAATTATCCTTAAATTTCGTGATAACTGGTTTAAAACGAAACCATAAAATTACCAATAGTTTGATTATGGCTATTGGTAATACTGCCTTCACCTGTCTCTTCACTGTATGAGAAATCAACATCAAGCGAATCAAGTTGTCCTTTCATTAAAAGATTACGTAGTAATACATCGCTGTTTAATTGATGAACTACTGCGTCCCACGACACATTGTTTTTAAAAATTGTGAAATTTACGTTCATTAAATACCTTTGTTTTTTTAAGAGTTACTTTAAATTTTATTTATCAATTAGTTAGTTAAATAAAATTCAATTAAAATTGTGTAATTTTAGTATGTTAGAGAAAAATGATGGATTAAAACTAATGAAGTAGATGTTACTGAGAGATTTATGGCAAGTACGAAACAGGAGCAGGTGTTTGAAATGTTGCAATCTTACAAGTAGAGCTAATTTAAGTATTAATTGTGCATTATAAAGTAGCGCAAATGGCGTAAACACCACCTGCGCAACTTATTTGAAATTAAAGCGCTACAACGTTAGCAGCTTGAGGGCCTTTTTGGCCTTGCTCAACTTCAAAAGAAACTTTTTGGCCTTCAGCAAGAGTTTTGAAACCTTCTGAAGCGATAGCACGGAAATGTACGAATACGTCAGCGCCGCCGTTATCTTGAGTGATGAAACCGAAACCTTTTTCTTCGTTAAACCATTTAACGATACCAGTTGTTTTAGACATATTATGTCCCTTCTTAGTAAAAATTCATAAAAATCGCATATGCGATGTGCTTGAGCTTGAATTATTAAATGTGGCGATAAAGCTAAGGGAGACACTGAGGATAACAACACTTACGAAGAAATTCTGAGGGCTTACTTTTACTTGATGTTCACTAACAACTCTGAGCAACAGAGCGAGAACAATAGTACTTGATTACTGATCGTTGTAAAGACTTTTCTAATATTTTTAAAAAAACTGTAAAAAAACCACGACATAAACAGCAATATTTTCTTAATTTAATTCCTATATAAATACAAAAAGCCGCCATCAGAAATAGCGACTTTTTACTTTATAATCAATAACTTTTAAATGACAAATTAAATTGCCTGATCATTCCTATCAAATGTAAATTGAACATCTTGGCTTGAATAATTAGGCAATGTCAGTTTAATCACAGGAATTGCAATCCCCGTAGTTTGATAAAAATCTTTTTGATAACTTTGAGCTTCATTTCTTCCATGAGAACCCGAGTCTGCCGTATAAAAGAAAGTTTGAATAGGTAAAATATCTCCAATATTTTGATCCCATACAGCCAATCTTAATTCGTTCTGAGTTCCAAAAGATTCAGTAGAGATTTTAGCCATTGATTTGATACCTTCAGCAAAATTCTGTGTTGTATCAGAAGATGCATCCTCTCTTAAGTTAAATGAACATTGATGAGTATGACTATTATTTCCATTAGAATAATGGTTTTTCCATGCACTTGCGGTATAGATACCTTGTTCATCACAAGACTGACTACCAGAAACACCTGGATATGTTCCACATCCGTTTTTCGATCGAGTATTCGTGGCAGCATCAATAGGGTAAAAACATAAGTAATCTAAATCAATTTTGTCTTTTGGACCGCCAAAAATTTGATAAATGATATAGCCACTATCATAACCATAAGCTAGTTTCGAGTATTTAGAATCTTTACGAAGATAAGAAAAGGATACGCCTCCACTATTAATTGCATTTGGACTTGGATTCCAAACGTGATAATTACCAGGCTTATTACCACGGAAAGTAATCCCCGAACACAAAAACGCAGGAGAACCATTACAATCTTGCGAAGTATCATTGTAATCCTTCTTTAATGCATCGACTAATGAACTACCTTGCTGTTGTGTAATAACACTATTCCCACTACGACTTACTGCTGCATCATCATTTGCCAGCACAGACAAACTAAGAGGTAGAACAAACCAACTGATCAATTTTATAAATTTCATAATATATTCCATATATTTAAGTTTTAATTAATGCACATCACTGCGGTCAATACACGTTACGTAATCGGTATACGTGTCATAACCGTCATCACTATTACCATTACTCAAATCAAGCCAGAAATGAGCATCGGGATCAGAACCCGACCCTGATACGGTAGACGACCAGTAATATGTATTGGTTGGCCATTGATATACCCCCATATCACCATATTCATTCTGCAATGTTTTTAAGTCCCATATCGTTGGTAATGTCCATGATGAACTTCCACCAATACGTAAACCTTCACAAAATTGCTTTGCTGTGTCTGGATGATATTTAGGATATTTATAGCCGTTTTCATTGTTGTACCCATCATAATTATGATAAGAACCAACCTGATCTAATTGCTCAACATTGACTGGACAAGAAACTTTAGCACCGCTTGATAACGTCACTATTCCACCATCGTTTGAGCAAGTAGGTGTATATTTATCATCATCTTCAGTGATAGCTAATGACGTTATACAACTTTGATTTCCTTCAATTTGCCCTGTACTTTTAGGGACAACACAGAACTCAATGTGCTGGCCAACAAGAGAGGCATCATTTTTTAAATTGAAAGTAGAAGAGAAATGCTCTGTTCCTTTATCTCGATATAATTCTTCGTGAGTTTCCACCACAGTCCACGTGCGCAAACTGTTTTTTTCTTCTGCGCCAGAATCAGCAGCAACATAAAGATAATCACCTTTTAATTTCTCGCCTATAACGGGCACATCAGGGGTTATTCGTAACGACGATACCGAAGGTAAGCTCTCTTCCCCTGTCTTCCAGGTTGTTACTTCATCACCACAACTAGGATGGTATGCAAGAAAATAAGACACGCTGTTATCAGGGGCTTGCGTGGAATACAAATCAATAGGCATGCCATCGCAAGTCAACGTAATATCATCAACATTAGCGCCATTAGCCCAACTGTTTAAAATATTACTTCCTGCCCCCAAGCCTTGGTGGTTTACAGCAGCAAATGCATTACCACTAGCAATGGTTTCACTAGCAGGAGCAACAAATGCATTTAAAGCATCAGGTGACAGTTCGGCACTTTGTAACGCATCAATATAATTCCCGTCACTATCAAGTACCAAAGCACCTTCATTGGATGTTCTCGTCACTAAACGGGTATTTTCGCCATACGTTTTTTTGGTATGTAGATTCCCCCATTGCGCCAGTTTTCCAGTTGATACATCCGTGGCAATAAAGCTGCATCGAGTCGAACTTAACTGGGGACTTTTCATATTTGATAAGAAATCAGAAGTTGATGAATTTATCTTTCCTCCACAAGCATCATCCCCCCACGCATAGATAGTTGAATTAGAAATAACCGCAAAGGCTTTTTCTGTTGCTTGTATGCTCGAACTTCCAGAACTATTTAAAATCGAAGAAATATCACTAGGAATAGTGCCCGACTCTGAATTATTTCCCCCCCATGCAACGTATTTATTACTCTGTGTTTTAACTAAAAACGCATCTTTCGTGGTATAAATAGACTGCACAACTTCTTTTTTTAAAGCCTTCTTAGCATCCTCAGATATTGTCCCACCAGCGGCGGCGTCACCCCATACCTTAATCTTTCCTGATTCTAAAAGCGCAACCCAAGCGATAGGCTCACCGATAGTTCCTCCAGAGTGATAAATTGAGCGTATTGTGTTGGAAGAAGTAACTGCATCAATAGTGTTTTCTGTTCCTGTCGACGGAGTATACTCAATAAGTGAACCATCGGTTTTTACTATCATGAATGATTCTGTTCCTGGATAAACAGACTGGATATTTTCAATCGCTTTTTCTTCGCCACGAATAACACCATTTCCCCAAGCAACGCCATGGTGGAATACAGGATCTAAAGCCAGAAAAGCATTACCAGATGCATACATTTGGCTTGGTTTAATAAACGCTAATAATTCATCTAATGTACTTCCTGCTTCTATTCCCCCCCCAAACTGTGGATTACCAAATGCCATCACACTTTGATATTCACCCTTATTTTGAATAATAAAAGCGCCTGCTGCGAGGTTAATCCCAGCAGTACCCGGTAATGGTTCACTATTATTAAAGCGATAATTATTTGTTTGATTAAACCAACTGTTATTCGCTTCACTTTGAGGGATTAACATTGGTTGTGCAGCCATCACTACTGGACTTAATACATTAGCCAACAAAAGTGCGATAATAGACTTTTTCATTATTATTCCTTTTTTATTATTTTTATTACTCATTGAACACACCATCAGGAACAGAATTGCCCCACATCACGACAGCATTAGACCCCCTAACATAAAACCCCCCAGCGGTTTCCTCCTCGAACTCAGAAAACGTATTAAAACTACCAATTTGAGAAATATCAGAAAGATCATTAATGGCACTACGTAAGTTCAAACTAGAGTCATCAGAAGAAATACACTGGTGTCCATCAGGAATACAACCTCCTTGATTTAACCCTCCCCACGCATACACATCATCCATCGCCTTCATCAAGAAAGCGTGATTATTGCCAATGACATTAGCTATTGAAAAGGTAGGAATATTGCTTGGTAAAGTTCCGCCATACTGCTTATCTCCCCACACAAAAAGATGTGAACTGTCATATAAAGCAATGGCTTTTTCTGTTGATGCACAATGAAAATCATCGGTAATCGTTGTTGCATTTAACTCGGTTTGAATATTTGATGGAATATAGCCAGCACCGTAATCATTTCCCCAAGCAGCCACCCCTTTATTACCATCCGAAATAGCAACAAACGATGCATCAGAAGCACATAAACGGGTAATAGGGTTTGCATTAGTAAAGTCAGTAGCTGCAGAACTTAATAAGCCACCATAATATGAATCACCCCATGCTTTTACCTTCCCTGATGTGGTGATCCCAGCAAATGCATAACGAGTTGCGTACACCGCTTGGATATTTTGATGCTGCTCAAATGGATTATGTCCCCATGAATAAGCGTTTCCATCATTATCGAGCACAGTAAAACTGTCTTGAGACGAGACAATATCTTTAATCGATAAAGCAGATTTCATTTCATCAGGTAATGTGCCGCCATATATGGATTGCCCCCACGCAACAAGCTTTTGCTTACCGCTTGGCATATCAAACACAGCTAAAAATGCTTGAGCGGTATGATAAATTGCCTTTGGCAAACCATCTTTGCTTAACAACTTATCAATGCGTTTTTGAGATTCATTTGATATTGAACCACCACGAACCATATCCCCAGCCGTATTTATTCCACCATTTTTTAAAATGGCAGCCATTGCATAAGGGGCTGGAAAAATTTCTTCGACTTGACTTATATAAGATGGCGTCGTATCAAACTGTCCCCAAATAATGGCATCGTCTGACTCACTTTTAATCGCAAAGCCATCAAGCATAGAATACACTTCTTTTGCTTTAGGTAAGTTAGGAGCATTAGTCACTTCAGAGCCATAACCAATTAATGAAGCATAGCCCTCAGAGCTAAGAGATAACGCCGCAGAATTACTTGTTACAAAGGAAACATCATCTTTTGCATCCGTGGTTGGTGCACTGTATAAACTGAAGTTTTTAGTTTGATTTAAATAACTGAATAACGCATTTTTATTATCAATATCTCCATTAGTAATTAATTCACTTCTGCATTCATTTTCTGATGGAGCATAACTTCCAGGCAGATAAGTCACTTTAATACAGTATCGTAAATATTTATTATTTGTATCTTTTGGTACATTAATTGGAATTTCAGGAAACCCATCACCAGATATATTTCCGCAAGTTAATAAGCCATCTAATTCACATTCCTCCTTATTATTATTGATAATACTTTTTAACGTATCGTCCGTTATTTCACACTCAGATGATTCATCATTTAAAATACAAGCACTGTATAATACTTTTATATCTGAGTCTGGTGTTGTTTTATAATTTATATTTGTTATTTCATTTTCTTTTGGTGGTGAAGATAAATGAAGCTGATCAATAGAAACCCTTGGTAGCTTTGGAACAATAGCATTAGCCATATTCCAGCTACTGGATAGAATGGTAATAGTCATCCCTACCCAATATTTATATTTCATTATATTTATTCCGAACAGATAAAAGCCTCTAATAAAAGAGGCTTTATTATTATTTTATATTGTTATTTATTTAGGGATATCTTCACACACAACTAACGCTAGTGAAGCAGGATCTTGTCCAACAACTTTAAATTCGCCGCCACCAGTACTATCACTTGGTGTATTGTAGATATAACCTACTGCATTATAGTAATTAAAGTAACTACCCGGTTCTGTTGCATCTTTTTCTGAACTCCACAACATACGAACATCGTATGGCCAGTGTTCAGTTTTACCACCTGCTGTTTCAACCGTTAAGTAACTAGAAAATGCAGTTGGATTTGATACTAATCTTAAACCACGGTTAGTACACTCTTGTGCAGCAATATCTTGAGGTAATGCAGCAAAGCCATATACATCATCGCCTGTCATTTCATCTGTTGCTACACCGTTTCCATCAGTACGAACAATGAATTCTGATTCAGTAGCTTCATCACCTTCATCATAATCGGTTTCAATTGACAACATTGGACGATAATAGTTATCAGCAACATTACCACCAGGGAAGTTTTCTTGTATTGTGAAGTTATCACCACCAATACCAGAACCACCGCCTGCTTCAGAAGATAAGGTAACAGAGATCGATACCGTAAGTGGCATTCCTGCTTCTACTGGAACTTCAGCTGTACCTGGATCTTCATCGTCATCAAAAGTTTCAGGCACTAAAAATTGTTTATTTGATGGGCTAGTTACTGTTTTTACTAACGCCCCATCAATTCGCCATTGATAAATAGCATCAGTAATTGCACTTTCGTCAATCGGCGTTGTTTCACCCTTATTATAAACGTTATAAGAAAGGTTAACGATTTCTGTTGCTGCAATGAACTTTCCAACCAACACATCAGAAACTTCTTTTTCATTAATACGTGGGGCGAGGGCATCCAATGTTTGAACGCCATTTAATGACATTTCATTAGAACATTGAATAGAAGATGTAAGATCATTTTGATTAATATATGAAATACATGCTGTTAGATTTTGACTATTACCTAAAATATCAGGAGTAACAATCAATTTCTTACCAAGACCAACAATTGTGCCTTTTTCATCCTTCCATACAAATTTTGGATTTTTAATCTCATCTTTATTTAGATCAGATTTAACAACCAAAATACTATTTTCACGTATACCTTCATCGTTATGATCAATATATACATTTGCAGATGCTGTACCAACAACACCAACAGTTAATAAGGATACCATTGCCAACTGGTTTAATTTAAAATACATATTTATACTCCAACCACTATATGTGGCTATTATTTATAATTTAGATAAAGTTATTTAAACCTTATCTATTTAAAGTACTGCGTTCAATAATTTGAACACAGTGTTATATAATCAAATGAAAACTCATTTAATTATAAAATCATTGCCCGACACATAATGGATTAATAAATTCACTATATGGGTAAAAAAATAAAACTTCTCTTTCTTCTTCAAAAATGACGTCCGAAAGAACAAAACTAAAATCACCTATATAAGAAGAGGTAAAACTCGCATTAGACGCATGATGATTATTAACAGCCGTTATCCACCCTGTTGTAAATGAGTAATACGGAACAATATCGGGGTCTTTATACGTTCCAGATTCAGCTCTCTTCATACCTAAAATTGAACGGTTCAATGCAGCAAGACTATATTTAGATGATGCTAGTTCTAACATTCCTTCTTGATCTAAGGAATCAACCTCAGAACCTTCATTCCAAACATCGAGTCCCGGAACTGCCAAATACCATTGTTTAGTACCGCCACCACTAAGTAAATTACATGATTGAGCTTCTGTACTGTGTTCATACACTGACCATTTATAACCGAACACAACTAAAGGATTATCATTCGAAGGAGCAGGAAACTCACCTTCACTAAACTTCAGTTTTTGCGCATTTTTTGCTTCTGTGATTGTTAATGGACGATGGTAATAAGCGTCATCTCTTGTAGTAGCCAAAGAGTCTAAATAAGGTCCTTTTGCAGACCCAGAGATCAAGATTTCACGTATCGGCTCTATACCGCGAGAGTAAAATAATGGTTTATCTGGTGTTTCAGGATAATATGCACCACCTGTGACACACTCAGTATCATCCGTACATATCTCAACATCTCCTTTTGCCGAAAGAGGTGTTGCTTCTGAGGCATTAACACAATATTCATACCCAAGTTCGGTACTATCAATACAAAAACTGATGTCTTTACCAATAAAATACGTAGCATCTTTAGGTAGAGGATCTTTATTTTCTTCAGCAACAAGCCAATCCCAATCATCAAGTTGGTTATCAAGATTCACCAGTTGATCTCTACTGCGCCCCATATCCATCAAGCCCGGAACTAATTCCACAGCCTTATCTCGAGTGCCTATGGTGTAAGATAAATTAGTACCGACACCACCTTCTCCTTCAGCAATTTCAACTCTGTCTTCTGCCTTATCGTTTGTCCAACCATCTTGTGCGCTTAAATTGGCTTTCCATTTTGTAGCACCAGTTAGTCCATATATTTTCGCAGTTAACGTAGCGCCATATTCCAATGAGCCAGTAATTTTAGTGCCAATTCCTTTTGTTGAATCGCAATTCAGTGGACCAACTTGGGTACCCTCCCCAATTGGGAGAACACAAGCTCGGATGGTTTTATCAATATAACGGCGGTTAATATCATACATACAATCCGCACCAGCACCGGATTCACATTGAGTAAACTCTGGCATATGATCATCGCCCAAAGTATGAGTAACAAAACCAAATATACTCTTACCTTCAGGGATTCCTGCACCGTTATCATCATAGGTATAAGAAGCACTTATGGTATTTCCAGGTAGAGGAAGAACTGATGAATCTATCGACACTTCTGCAGAAATATCCGATGAAAGCCCAATACTTAAATCTGTACAATATTCGTCACCAATTAATTCACCTGTTTTTGCTGATGGAGTAACACATCCAGATACCGTTACGCCTAATAACGAACTGGCATCTGAAACAGGCAAGATATAATCATCAGCACCAGGAATATCGACACCATCTTTTAGCCAGCGAAAAGTAAACTGTTCAACATCAGGCTCGTCTCCTTCTTCATCGTAATATGTCCCAGTCAACTCCAACTGTTTATCTGCAATATTACCAATGATCTGTTCATCAAGAACTTGAGGAGCATGGTTTGATGTCGGATCCGTAGGCCGACTAGGCATAAGATCCGTATCCCCATTCTTACAACTAACTAAAGAAACCAAAGTAGTTAATACAATAATAGATTTATTCATATTAAGACCCAACCCTACGATTAAACTGAATAACTACTCGACGATTCAGAGCCGATTCATTTCGCATGAGGTCTTCATTTACAAGCGGGTCTGCTGAGCCTTTCGAATTAATGAGAATTCTTTCTTCATCCACACCAGCTTTAATCAGCATATCCGCGGCATATGTTGCTCTTCGTAAAGATTCGATATCATTTGCTGAATCAGTTCCTTTTGCGTCGGTGTAACCTGTGATGCTTACTTTCCCTTGTCCCTGCTTAACGCTTAACGCCAGTTCATTCCATGAGTGCCATTGCTTACTTTCAACAACAAAACGGCTTTCCCCAAATTCAAAATGAAGCGTAACTTGCTCTGGATAATAGGTTGCTTCAGGGACCAGTTTTACAATCGTTTCAGGCTTAGGTTCTGGTTTTGCTTTAAATTTATAAGTCAAACCAAGAGAGGTGAAGTAGAGGTCACTTTTACCCGTTTTAGCATTACCTATACCGTCAATAACTGAGGTTCCTAATCGTAAGCTCCAGTTTGGAGCAAGCGCATATTCCGCACCAATTTCCCAAATATCGTCTAAGCTAGAATCGGATTCGAACATGCCAAGATGTACATTATCGTTGCCTGAAACCGATAGATAGTTATAAGCAGCACCACCTTTCGCATACAAATCAAGATTATCGGTTACCGGCAGTGATAACTTCACAGATAAATCAACACCAGTGGCATTTGAATAATAACCATCACCAACCCCATAAAAAGTCTTAGGGCTTCCATAATCATGCCAGCTACCTTCTAAGGCAAACCAAGAATTAAACTGATAACCACCATAAAGGCCACCACCAGTGACATAATTTTTACACTCGATAGCATTTGATGAACACGCACCTAAAAAGTGGCTAACGCCAACCTGCCCACCTAAATACACATGAGATTGTTCTTCTTTTGATTCAGAAGCTACCGTTCCATTAGAGATAATTAACATTATTGCCAATAGTAAGGCTTTTATTTTTATTATGTAATTATCGTTATAAATTTTATGTTTTATCACTTTACTTTACCTTTATAACTAGCCAAATTTAAAACAAAGAAAAACTTCATTCTAATTTATATTCTATTTATGTATTTATATAAGACTCAGATTGAGCAGATGATTGAAATCGACACTTATTTGCCATCTCTAATGATTTCAATATACTCTTCATTCTTTCCTCACTTATTGACGATTTTTTTTCTTTAGGTTCTTTAATATCAAAGCTTTTCTTACTTACGAATTTATCGTCACTGTTTTTTATACGATATTCAAAATAGCTGGATAATATTAGATCTAAAGAAATACTTTCATATCTCTCATAACAACGCTCTAAGCGTTTAATAGTTCTTCTCTCTACAGGATTCATTTTCATTAGCCACGGGTTACCTAGTCAACATTTTTAATATTAATATTTTTTATATATAAGAGATTTCATTTTTATTTATATGAATATCTCCCCTCCAAAAAAAGATATTTCTTTTTAGAGTTTCTTCTTATTTAAATTAATATTTAATTCTATTTTACAAAGTAGGTAGAATGTAAGTTAAATAATAAGACTTGTTTTGGTAACGATGTTTGAAGGTGATATGAAAATGGATTAAAATGAACGCATGTTGTAACAAAACGTAAATTGATATTTGTAAGCTATTGATTTTAAAGTGGGTCCGACGCTAGTTTACCGTCTACCTATTTGGTTAAATAGATGAAAAAATACACCATTTACAACAATCTAAACCAATCAATAACAATAAATACATTTGCCAACCCAATAAAAAACGCCATTATTTTGGCATTGAGTCACAGAAATAAAACTTAGCTCGATAAATAGGTAATAAGTGTCTTTTGGGCCAATTTAATGTCATCGTCTGATACACCTATATACCTTAAGCTGACACTTTCTGATTTATGTCCTATGGTGGTCATGACAAGACTAATATCCTTACCCGTTGCGAAATATAAATGCCTCGCAAAACTCTTCCTTAATGTATGACACCCTACTTTAGCTGTACTCCCTATTTTTTCTAATACTTGAGTAAGCTTAGAAAACACGGTCCAGCAGGCTTGCCGAGTCAATAAACCATCTACTCCTTTAGCTCTATTACTCAATAATGTTTTCCGGCTAAAAACAGAATCGCTATTAATGTGTCTAAATTTCTCCTTTCTTTGTTTGAGCATAAAAACCATTTTTTTACTAAATAAGAAGGAACGAGTTACTGGTGGTGTTGCTTTTTTAGCTGCAGACACCCTTTCATTCACCATCAATATCCACTCTTTAGGAAGCAGTTTTTCAATTTGATAAAATGGAGTTATGTAGGTTGCCGTCAATTTTTTAACGTTATGTTGATAATGAAGGATAAGTTCCTCTTTAACTTGCTTCAGAACCCGATGTTTTGCTCTTGCTTTACGTGCTAATGTACCTTTACTTTCAATAACTTCACAATGGCCACTTCTAAAATCAATATCAGAATATTTTAATCTTAATATATCGCTGATCCGTAACCCTGTCTCAAGTCCAATATTCCAAATTAATGAAAATGCAGGATCATGATTCTTCTGTAAATATTTTGCCGCATACTTTAAATGCTCTTTGTTTTTTATTGGTTCTACATAAGCCATTACTTTGCTCCTCTATTATGGCTGTAAGTTGGTTATATTAACTGATAATTTTATAAGCTAACATACCTTGGACGTTAATAACAATAATATCAGTATAGCTCTATATCATTGAGTATCTTTAAAAATATTAACTACAATTTTCACTATCAACTTAAGTTAATTTAAGGTTTTGCCTTAAATAAAGCAGTTTTAAATTTCGCTGCATTGTCATTCAAAAAGCACTAGGTAGTATTGTTTATATTCTATAGCGTCTTATAAAAACTCATGAAAAAAAGCAGACATTTCAGTATTACTTTCACTTTATTTTTTGTCTCAAGTTTAATTGGATATTTAATCTACTTTGCCTGGCAATATTCTAATAATCACCCTAGCACCGAGAATGCTTACGTCCGCGCCAAAATAGTATCCATTGCGCCCCAAATAAAAGGACGAATTATCTCAGTTGAGGTGAATGACTACCAAAAGGTGAATAAAGGCGATCTGCTGCTTAAGATAGATCCTCAACCGTATCTTCTAGCAGTAAAAAGAGCAGAGTCAGCATATCAACTTGCAGTGCAACAACATCAAGTCGCTGACAGCAAAGTTACACAAGCTATTGCCAACTTAAATGGTGTAACTTCTAACCTTAAAGAAACACAAATTGAATTCAAAAGAACTCAAGCCTTAGTTAGTCGCAAATTAAGCTCACAACAAGAGCTAGACATAATCAAAAACAAATTAGCCATTGCACAGGCAAAACTAGAAGAAGCAAGAGCCAACGTAGAAGCCGCAATAGCAAACAGAGGGAACGACAATGGTGTTGATGCCGCAATAGTTCAACAAGCCTCTGCAGAGCTTGCTCAAGCTGAACTAGACCTAAGTTACACCGATATCACAGCTCCAACCGACGGTTTACTTGGAGAAATAAATGTTTTTGTGGGTTCTGTTGTTAAAAACAGTCAAATGCTCTTTCCTTTAGTGGTTAAAAACACTTACTGGGTTAGAGCTAACTTTAAAGAAACCTCATTAACCAACATTAGAATGGGGCAAACAGCAGAAGTCGTTATCGATATGTACCCAGATATCACTTGGCAAGCCAAAGTAAGCGAGCTTTCTCCTGCCAGTGGTACTTCGTTTTCTCTCATGCCACCAGAAAACGCAACTGGAAACTGGGTAAAAATAAAACAACGTTATCCTGTGAAATTAATTTTGGATATCCCCAAGGATGCTCCTCAGCTTCGCATTGGTGCAAGTGCTGAAGTCACTATTAATTTATTAGATAACTCAAGAACATGAGCAAAAATGGTGCAACGATTGCCGTCATGCTTGCTGTCTTGATGGTACAAATTGACATCACAGTTGCGAATGTTTCCTTACCCCATATCATGGGTTCTCTTGGTACAACAGTTGACAAGATCCCTTGGATATTAACCAGTTATAGTATGGCTGAAGCTATCTTTATTCCCATAACAAGTTTTTGGGTTGCTCGGTTTGGTGAACGCAAAGTCATGTTAGTTGCTATCATAGGTTTTACTATCGCAAGTATGCTTTGTGGTACCGCACAAACCTTAGCTGAGCTAGTTATTTACCGAATTTTTCAAGGAATGTTTGGGGCTTCAATGCTACCTTTAGCCCAATCGACCATTGCGCAGCTATATCCAGCTGGACAAAGAGGGCGTGGGATGGCCATTTTTTCTATTGGTATTCTTCTTGGTCCAATATTCGGACCTATTATCGGAGGGATTATTACTGATAACATCAACTGGCGATGGATTTTTTACATCAACCTCCCTGTTGGCTTAATTAGTATTTACCTTATTTATAAACACATTCACCTTAACAATCGCTCTAAATCCAAGTTTGACTGGTGGCTTGTTAGCTATATGGCAATATTCATCAGCTCACTGCAATTTATTCTTGATAGAGGCAATGAGAAAGATTGGTTCGATTCAAGATTAATTCAAATTTTACTCGCCTTTACTATTATTGGCGGAATAATGTGGATATACAGAAGTTTAAAAACCAAAGGTTCTATTGCTCCGCTATGGGTTTTAAAAGATAGGAATTTATTAGCCTCATCCATTATCGGAGGGTTAATATCAATGTGTACTTCAGGATTAGGAGTTCAATTATCTATTTTATTAGAAGAAGTTCTTAACTATCCGGTATTAGATACAGGGCTACTTATGACACCAAGAGGACTTGTTTCGGCACTCGTACTTGTTTTAGTCATTAAATTTAATCCCCAATTTGATCCACGGTTAAAAATACTCTTTGGATTAATATGTATTGGAATCGGCAATTACCTAATGACTAAGTACTCACTCAATATAGACATATTTTGGATCGTATTTCCTGGCATGGTACAAGGATTAGGTCTTGGGCTAGCCTTTTCCACATTATCCGTTGTTGCTTATTTGACTTTACCTACACAGCATTCCATTGCGGGTGCGAGTATTTATAACCTTTTCAGGATCTTAGGTAGTGCGTCAGGTATCTCAATTGTCACTACACTGCAATATCGAGATTCGCAACAACAATGGCACGGATTAACGGAAGGTTTTTCTCCTTACAATCCTGATTTACAAAAGTGGCTACAATTAAACGATTTATCGATTACTGATCCTGAGTCAATTCTACGCTATGAGAATATGATTTATGAACAAAGTCAGATCGTCGTATTTACGCATATGTACCAATGGATTGGTATGAGTGTCATATTCCTTATTCCATTACTCTTATTAATAAAAGTAAAAAAATAAGGCTTGGCTTAATTTAATAATAAACAAAAATCAATCTTTAATTTTCTTAAAAAATATAAAATGCGCATGTGAATGACAATCCAATAATAAATTAGTTGATAGTATCTCCTCCGTTGATTGGCTAGAAACATCAACATGATATTAACTAATTAAAATAAGGAAACATGTTATGAAACATACAAAAAAATTACTTTTTGTAACGACACTACTGGCAAGTAATATTTCTTTTGCAGGAAGTGCAGAAAGTATTATTAGTCAAGATCAAGGAAATGGCTTAGTTCAAGCTCTAACAAAAGATTACAACCAATCTGATTCAAGTTGTGGCGGAAATGGTAGTCCATCATTCCTTTGTACCGGTATTATGCTTCATGGTTCAGAACCAACGAAAGACCATGTATGGAACCCAACAAAGGCTGAAAAAAAATCAGATGGCGTATCATTCTCTTATCTGCGTCATGACTCCAAATACTCTGAATTGGCTTACCGCTTTGACAGTGGCTACATCGTATATCAAATCTTTGGCTCACCAAGTGATAAAATTGATTTAGAATATAACTGTTTCTTCCCTGTTGATGGCTCAACAGATGGACGTGAATTTGCAGGTTGTGGCGCTCATGAAAATTACCCAAGTGAGAGTGGTTCATGTGAATCACAAGGTATACATACAGCATATGAGTGGAAAAAACATTACCAATCTACATCAGGTTCTAAATCTGAGCACCAATGTTCATTTAATGTAAGAGACGGCGCTAGCAGTACCTCATATAACTTTGCACAAGGCTTAGCTGCAATGAAACTGATCTCTGATGAATCTATGCACATTCAAAATGAAGTTCGTGCTTCATTATGGCAGGACGATATCGGTGATGAACTTCCAATCCAAGCGTTTTTCTATCTTGAAGGTTCAAAATCTGTTGGCTTAAAAGAAGCACAAGACTACCAAACGGATTACTACAAAACGACGGGAATCGCTATCCCTGTGATTAAACTAACGCTTCCGAATAAATCATCTGAAGACGCTAAGTTTAAGTTCTCACGTAAAGAACAAGCAATCTAATCGTCATCATTAAGTTTAGACCACGACAATTTGTTCGTGGTCTTTTTTGTCAAAACAGTAATCTTACATTACTCACAAAGACCATTAAATTCTGTTTTGTTTCCGATATGATGTTTTTATCAATAGTTAATGAATATTTTAGCCGGAGCCACGCATGAAAAAAATCGTCCCATTTATTTTACTCGCCTTTTTCAGCTTGCGTTTATTTGCTTCTGTCGGTCCTCATATTCAACAGCTAGAACATGATGGTTTTACTATTCTACGTTCAGCTCTTATTGTTGGGGCGGTCTGTTTTGCCATTTCATTAATCATTAAAAAGTTTAAAAAACCAAATCAGATTGAAACCAAATCAGAAGATAATCTAGATTAAAATCCATAAAAAAAGAGTGACCATTTGGCCACTCTTTTTTTATTTCTGCATTTTATGCTTCGTGTTTATAAATATGCAGGTCACGTTGTGGGAATGGAATGCTCACACCTTCCGCATCCAAACGTTTTTTAACGGTTTCAGTTACTTCCCAGTACACATCCCAGTAATCATCAGTCTTAACCCAAGGGCGCACAATAAAGTCCACAGATGATTCATTTAAAGTATGCAATTTAACCATAGGCTCTGGCGTTTTTAATACTGCTGGGTGGCTTTCTAAAATATCAGTAAAGATAGCTTTTGCTTTTTCAATATCGTCTTGATAACCAATACCAAACACCATGTCTACACGACGTTCAGTTTCAATAGTTACGTTCTTAATTACGTCACCCCAAATCTTATTATTAGGGAAAATTAAGTTTTGGTTATCAACGGTTTTAATCGTTGTTGATACCAGGTTCATGCGATTAACTTTACCGACAATACCACCGATATCAACCAAATCACCCACATCAAACGGACGATAAATCAGGATCATCATGCCTGATGCAAAGTTAGATAACGTGTCTTTTAATGCAAAACCAATGACAACACCAGCAACACCAAAACCAGTTAATAGTGGGCCTAAATTAATACCGATTTGAGATAGAGCAATTAAGATACCAATCATCATGACGAACTTTGAGCCCATAGACACAAAGAACTCTTGCATTAACTTGCTGAATTTCATTTTTGAATGAGAAACACTTCTCTTAATTGCACTCTTCGCAAGACGAGAAAGGAAATTCGTAATCCAAAGAATAACAGCAAAAATGATTAACTTAACAATGATAGATGGTGCATTTTCTACCGCCCAATCTTTAAAGCGAGTAACCCACTCTTCAGTTAGACCATATGCTACGCTGATATCCAATACATCGCTGTTAATATCACCTGTCACAGAGAAGATAAGCTGCTTATACTCTGTAATATCAATGTTATTTTGTTCCATTAATGCGGTAGTTACTTCTAAACTCGCAATCATTAATGAAATACGTTCAGTCAAGTTAGTCGCATTTTGCGTAAGAAGCTCTTTCTTCTCAGCAGATGCATATTGCATACGCTTAGCAATATCTGACTTTTGTGACTCAAGGTAGTGAATAATATTAGACAGTAAATCAGCACGATTTGTTAACTCTTTTAAAATCGCTGTTTTTTCTTTAGTGAAATCAATATTTAGTATTTCACCCCATGACAATGTTTTGAATGCTTCTTCATAATATACATCCATAATGCCAAGACGTTTTTGCGCAGCAAATTCTAGATCGTCTTTCTCTTCACCTTTTGCTTTACGAACCGCTTTAGTTAACTCAACCAGATCTTGATGACTTAACTGCAATAGCTTGCCCATAAGCGTCATCTCTGAACGAACAACACCATCCAATCCTTTTATGCTTGGGTTATCTTGTAGCTGTAATTCAATATCAGCTCGAATCTTGTCATTTTTACGACGCAATACATCTTCAAAAAACAATTTATCGGCTGGATCAGCCGTTGATAGCTGAACTAATCTTTCTTTTAACTCTTGTTGAACCGTAACCATGCTATCAATAGATTGAGCATAGGCAGAAGCCATCATACTCATCATTAATAACAATGCGGCAAAATACTTTTTAATCATAAAAAACGTCCTATATAAATCATGACCATATAATAATTGATACCAAGCTATTCTCATCTATAACAAATACAAATAACAGTGACGAATGATGAAAGCTTGTTCATTTGTTGGAATTTTGTGAGATTAAAAGTATCTATTTGAATTGATAAATCAGTTTTTTTGTTTTCAATCTGCGGTTTTCTTGTATAAAAAAAGGCGCATCCATCAAATGGATACGCCTCTATTTTCATGAAAACTTATAATGCTGACATGATTGTTTTTAACTCAGCAATCAATGCTTCATTACGCAGTTCACCTTTTTCCATATCAAAGTTATCGTAAAAACTTGGGACAGATAATGAACCTTTAACATCAGCTGCGAAGTAAGGAGCTGAACCAGTAGCAGCAGCTAATACTGTTGCTGCACCACCAGGACCTGGAGATGTAGCTAACATCACAACAGGTTTACCTTGGTACACTTTCATATCAATACGAGAAGTCCAGTCAAACACATTCTTAAACGCTGTAGCATAAGAGCCATTATGTTCAGCATAAGAAATAACAACCGCATCCGCTTCACCAATTTTTTGGAAGAAACGCTTAGCCTGCTCTGGTTGACCTAATTCTTTTTCTTTATCTTCACTAAAGATAGGCATTTCATAATCATTAATATCTAGCACTTCAACTTCAGCACCGGCAACTAAACCTGCTGCATACGTTGCTAGTTGTTTATTAATTGATGTTGAACTGCTGCTTGCTGCTAATGCTAAAATTTTCATCGGGGTACCTTCTCATATTCTATTTAAGTAAAAAGAGTAGTTAATGCTCTGCTCTTTTCAAATCTATTGTTCTTGTTTGCGATGGGATAACTATAATTCATTCACAAATATTGATTAATAGCCTAAATGTGCAATGATTATTTCCATATGACTCCTAATAAAATAAAAGATACGTAATATGGCATTTAATTCAGCATTGTTTGATGGCATGGTCATTTTCTCAGAAGTAGTGACCAGTGGTAGCTTTACTCAGGCCGCTCATAATAGTGGGCACTCAACCTCTTACATCAGTAAAGAGATTGGAAAATTAGAAGAGCGCTTGGGTGTTCGCCTACTTCATCGCACCACTCGAACGTTACGATTGACTCCTGAAGGCGAACTTTATTTTCAACAATGCCAACAGCTAATTGAAGATGCTCAAATGGCTGAAAATTCGATTACAGGACAACAAGAAAAACCTAAAGGTCGATTAAAAGTTAGCTGTCCTGTTGGCTTTGCTCTTTCACGCTTACGTCCAATACTAGGGAAATTTACTGATTTATATCCAGATATCACACTGGAGTTAGATTTAAATGATAGAAAGATTGATATTGTTGCAGAAGGGTTTGATATGGCGATCCGTGCATCGCATCAACTTGAAGATTCCAGTTTGATCAGTCGTCGATTTTTACGTTCAAGAGCGATCACTATCGCCTCACCTGATTATCTAAAAAAACACGGAGCACCACTGCATCCTAATGAACTGCCTTCACATAAAACCATAGGCTATGCGTATGTTAAACAAGGAGCCGTTTGGGATTTTACCGATAAAAATAGCCAACCACTGGCGATTCAATTAAACAGTCAAGTGATTACCAACAATTCGTTTATGGAGTTATCATTGTGTTTGGCAGGACAAGGGATAACTCGTATCCCTCATTTTCATTTAACCGATGAATTAGAAACAGGTAAGTTAGTTGAGTTGTTTGCGGACTATCCAAAATTAACCATTGATATATTTATGGTTTATCCAAGCCGCAAACATATGTCAGCCAAGGTGCGATGCTTTATGGACTTCATCTCTGAACACCTTGGTGATTAATAGGTATTACTCTTCTAATAGTGTTTCAAAGCGCTCTAAGCCTCTTAGAGGGTCAAAATCAGGCTCTTCCAATACAAGCTCACGCATAGACGTACTCGCCTCAATAGAACGCTGCAAGTCATCAATGGCTTGCACTTCTGCCCCTAATTGCGCATATGCACAAGCACGTTGGAATAGTGCGTGTGCATTTTGATCATCCACTTCTAAAACACGATTACATAAATTCAGTGCCCAATGAAATTCACGCATCTCCATTGCCGCATCCGCTTTATACGTTAACGCTTCTAAATCACCCGGTCTTACTTTTAAAATCTCATCATAAATATCCATTTTTTGCTCAGGCGTTTGTACACTTTGAGCACGAAGCCACAAATTATGCACTTCATTGATGATCTCGATTTCACGGTTATTCTCAGTAATAATTCGCGTTTTACGTTTTAAATCGCGCTCTAACGCCACAAACTTCTTCTCATAATCTTGCGCTATTTTATTGAGTTGCTTGTCTGCCATTTCTTTGGTGTTTTGTTTCATTTCTCTTAATGATTGCCAACCAATAAGTGCAATCAAAGAAGCCACAGCCGCAATAACATAGAAAAAATAAGTAACCGTTGTATTAGAATAATTTAATGATTTATCTGCAACCGCTAGCTCACGGTCGGTAATTTGAATGGTTAAACGTCGCTCTAGATCTTGTTGTTCGATACGCAAAGCCTTCAGCTCATCTAAAATATAGCGCTCCATTAATGGACGATCTAAATACTCTTGTTCTGAATAAGTCACTTCCTCTGCTTGTAATGACAGTGAAGTAAAAAGAGTGATGAGAAGCAAAAAGAAGTGTCGATACATAGGGATACCCTTGTTAATCGTGTATTTAGAAGTGATATACATAAAGATAACACATCAAAGACAGCAACACCCGATTAACAAAGAAAACCAATTAAAATCCCATCACCATAGAGCCTACAAGTAAACCAGCCATACTGTAGTTAAAAAACTTTAAATGCTTCGGTGTTTTCAACCTCTTTTGTAGTTCTTTACCTGCAACGGTCCAAAAACTTACTGTAGGGACATTAATACAAATAAACACGAACGCAATTAACAATACACTGAACATATCTGAGCTTGTTGCATAGATGCTCATTACTGATAGTGCCATCGACCACCCTTTTGGATTTACCCACTGAAAACTTGCCGCCGCTAAAAAAGACATGGGTTTATAATCGCTATTGTCACTGTTTATCGGCTCACTTCTCGCAATTTTATATGCTAAATAACTCAAATAAATCGCACTAACAATCTGCAAAATAAATTCCAACTGAGGATAAGTTTGAAAAATTTGAATTAACCCAAACCCGACCAATATCAGCATAAAAGCAAAGCCAAATATCACGCCAAGCATATGTGGAATAGTACGAACAAATCCAACATTAGCCCCAGATGTCATTAACATAATGTTATTTGGGCCAGGAGTAAACGCGCCCACAAAAGCAAAGGTAATTAACGCAAATAAGTAAGTGTAATCCATCATAACCATCTTAAAATTAAATTCTGCTTGTATCTTAATGCGAGACTAAGTAAATTTTCTGTCTATATTTGTTTAAAATGAAAATAATTCGCAAGGTATTGTCACTATGGATAGATTTGACGAAAGAATATTGCAAGAGTTGAAATTAAATGGTCGATTAACCAATGTGGAGTTATCTGAACGTATTGGATTATCACCTTCGGCAACACTTAGACGAGTACAAGAATTAGAACGTAATGGAACTATTCAAGGCTATCGTGCAGTATTAAATCCGAATAAGTGTGGAATAGGATTTGTTGCTTATGTGACGATCGGATTATCGGATCACAGTAAAAAATCACAAAAAGATTTCGAAGCGCAGATAATGGAATCAAATGAAGTAACAGAATGCCACAATATTACGGGAGCGAATGAGTATCTATTGCGGGTTGAGACTGAGAGTCTATCCTCATATAAGCAGTTTCATTCAAACGTACTTGGAGAGATCTCTCAGGTCAACTCAATTGGCACCTTAGTGGTGATGGACACGCCTAAAGATGAACGAACCTAGGCGTGTGAATACTTTGCTAAAACACCATCTCGATTTAATTGGTGTAATTGCTTTGATGAACTAATGATCATTTTAACTGGCACAATAATAAAATAGATAGATGCCATTACAACCATGATTGGATCAGCAAGTTGTGCATAATGCGCATATGATGTTAGTAGCAATACTTTTGCAATCATAAAGCCAACAAATACAGCAGCACTAATTACAGTATCCATTAACCATTGTTTTGCTTCTGCATCAACAAGAGCCGAGTTAACTTCACGACCTTGAGTTTTCATTACCCAATAACTTGTATAACAACCTATCATGCTAAAAACACCAAAGGCTAATGCGATACCAGTATTCACTTCTCGACCACCTTCCATTATTGCTTGAACAGCAGCTACAAATGAAAGTACACACATTAAGGTAATTGCGATCCCTTTAAGCAAAATTACTGAAGACTCAATTACCTTAACACGCTTGATATTCTTCGAAACATCTTCTTTTCGAATGTACAGCACTGTCACTAGCGAAACTAGGGTTAAACCTAAACTCACTAATGAGTAAACACCATCAAAAATAATAACTAATGAATGAATCAGCGTACCTAATACAATGCCTAACATTGCAAACAGTAAAGCTGAAAACGTTGAAACCAGTAATAATTGCCTTTCTTTTTTAATTGAATACGACATATTTTCCTCCATCGACTTATTTTTCGTCTTTTTTGTGTATACAGATCATCATATAGAGAAAATTGGTGATAGGATAATCAGTCAGCGTCAACTAATTCGTCGCTTAACATTAAACGGCATAAATTAACGAGAAAAAGATCATGAAAACCAGTCAAATTGAAATGCTCTTATATACGGTTGAACTGGGTTCTATTGCAGAAGCAGCTCGTAAACTTCAAAAAAGTCGAACCACCGTCAGTGCTGCGTTAAGTACTCTTGAAGATGAGCTTGGAGTGACTTTATTAATTCGCACAGGTAACCGTATTACTCCAACAGAAATTGGCGAGTCGATTGTGAATGATTGCCAACGTATGATGATCATTAGCAATGATATTGTTAGTAAGTGCTTACAATATAACGAAGGTATAGCCTCAACCATTCGCGTGGTTAGAGATGACTCACTACCTGAGCCCATTTGGCGTGATATTTTAACTCGCATGAGTCGTAAATTCCCAAACACCAGTATCTCTATTTACGTTGCCCCATCACCAGAACTTGAAGAAATGGTAGAACAAAATGTGGTTGATGTAGCGTATGGCATTTTACCTATCAATAGCCAACTTCTGCATGTTCAACAAAACGAGTTAGGCCAAATTCGCATGATGTCGGTCGCACATAAAGAGCACCCATTAAGTCAGCTAAGAAAAGTAAGCCCAACAGATCTAGAAAGCCACACTGAAATCATTCTTAACTACATTGATGATGATGAATTAATGGTGTTTGAGCCAACATCCAGTAAATACATTGCTCTTACATTTTATGAGCACCTACGTGATGCTGTATTAGACAAAACAGGTTGGTCGTCCGTTCCCGCGCTATTAATTAATGAGCATTTACGCGATGGCACTTTAAAGGTTCTTAAACATAATCGTGCGATGAACTGGCAATCTTTCGCTGAAATGACAAAGACTACCATGCCCCGTGGTGTGATTATTGATTGGTTATCAGAACAAGTTGAGGACTATTTATTAGAAGTCTCAGAATAATGATTTCTTTCGTTCAAAATAAGCAGTAAATTACCCATGATTCACATATGAAAATGGGCTTAATCATAGCCCTTAATACCAAATGCAGCAGTACATGGAATTATTTATGAGCATTGAAACTTATCTTCTTTTTATCGCAGGGATGTTCGCCTTTTGTGCGATGCCCGGCGCCGATTTCTTTTACGTTCTTTCAAGAGCCTTAGGCGGTGGTGCCAAAACAGGGGTTTATGCCGCTGTGGGTATTGCCACAGGTGTTCTTTTTCATACCTTTTTAGCTGTTGTTGGCTTAAGTGCACTACTGCTCTCTTCAGCAACCGCGTTTATGGTAATTAAATACATAGGTGCCGCTTACCTGTGTTATATCGGATTTAAAATGTTCACAGCAAAAGGCGGTTTTGGCCAAGTAGAAACCACTAATCGTACATCTGATATAAAAGTGTTTCGCCAAGGTATTCTAACCAATGCCCTCAACCCAAAAGTGTGTTTGACCTTTGTTGCTTTTATTCCTCAATTTTTAACTCCAGAGACATCATCACCTTTAATGTTCGGAATGCTTGGTATCACAACCGCTATTATCGCTTTGCTATGGTTTACTTGCGTTGCCGTTTTCGCTGCAAAATTCAGAACGGTTATTGCCGAGAGCAAAGCATTCTCAAACCTCTTAAAATACGGTTTAAGCTCTTTATTAATGGGCTTTGGCGCTAAGTTAGCAATGACTAACTAATATTGGTCTAAAATCAAAAAAAGGGGTGAAGCTATCGTAGCTTCACCCCTTTTTTTATCACTTCAATATTTGCTTATTTTAATCAAAAATAGATTAGCGATTTAAACGTTGATCAATTTCTACTGCCAGTGCTACTGATTCTCCAACTATTGGGGTATTTCCCATTCCAACAAACCCTTAAAGATACTAAGAGAACTAATCTATTTCTCTATTTATAATTTTAGCAACCAAGCTTAAGCGTGATATGAGTCGCATTTAATTGGGTTTAATCGTCTTTTTCGCACCATTAATTTGCTTTTTAACTGCTAAAAATGCCCATAATAAAAAGGAATTTAATTAGAGTACAAAGGATATGTATTTACATATGGCTATCGCAGCGCCCAGAATCTTGTGTTCAGATATGGATTCTGACACAACAAAAAAATGGATTTTTCGAGAACCTTCGAGGACAGACGGTGACGATGTTTACGCATTGATCACCGAGTGTCCTCCTCTTGACATCAACTCTTCATACTGCAATTTTCTTCAAGCTACTCATTTCAGTAAAACCTGCGTTTTGGCAGAGAAAGATGGCGATCTCGCTGGCTTTATCTCTGGGTACCAAAAACCTGATGAACCGAATACGCTGTTCATATGGCAAGTCGCCGTCTCCCCACGTTACCGAGGTAAAGGTTTAGCGTTTTCAATGCTAGCTACGCTTTTAGAGCGAAAAAACCTTCTGCATATCGAATTTATAGAAACCACAATAACCAAGGAAAATAACGCCTCTTGGTCACTATTTAAAAAAATTGATGCCCAATATGGAAATCAAGGGCAAATCACCACGTTTCTAGACAAAGAATCACACTTTAAAGGCAAGCACGATACAGAGTATTTGTATCGTATCCCTCTAAAATCTTCACAAAAATAGGAATCATAAACGGACTCATCATGAATATTTTCAAGAAGCAAGAATCACAAGTACGCTCATACTCAAACAATTTCCCAGTTGTTTTTCAAAAAGCAAAAGGCAGCTGGCTAGAAACTGAAAATGGAGAGCGTTACCTAGACTTCCTTGCCGGAGCCGGATCACTTAACTACGGTCACAACAACCCAGTCTTAAAGCAAGCTTTACTTGAATACATCGAAAACGACGGCATCACTCATGGCTTAGATATGCACTCTAGTGCAAAAGCAACATTTTTAAATGCCCTGAACCGTTATATTTTCGAACCAAGAAACCTAGAGTACAAGGTACAGTTCACGGGACCTACGGGAACCAATGCTGTTGAGGCCGCTTTAAAACTGGCACGAAAAGTCACTAACCGAACCAATATTGTCGCGTTCACTAATGGCTTTCATGGTTGTACAGCCGGAGCACTGGCGGCAACGGGGAATCAACACCATCGCCAAGGTGCCGGTTTTAGCTTAAACAATATTACACGCATTCCTTTTGAAGGTTATGCTGATATCGATGGACTTAACCTGTTTGAGACCATGCTATCTGACAATTCAAGCGGTTTAGATAAACCAGCTGCGATACTTTTAGAAACCGTACAAGGTGAAGGCGGTTTAAACGTCGCTTCAAACGAATGGCTACAACGTCTAAGTAAGATCTGTAAAGCCAACGACATTCTAATGATTGTTGATGATATTCAAGCAGGTTGTGGGCGTACAGGTACTTTCTTTAGTTTTGAGTCATCTGGTATTAAACCAGACATGGTAACTCTATCAAAATCAATTGGTGGCTACGGCTTACCAATGGCGGTTGTTTTACTTAAACCTGAATTAGATGAGTGGAAACCCGGTGAGCATAACGGTACTTTCCGTGGTAACAACCATGCCTTTATTACTGCAGCAAAAGCGCTTGAAATTTATTGGGCGAACGATAACTTTGAAAACCACATCAAACAATCGTCTAACAAAGTCAGCGACGTAATCCTTCGCACCATTAAACGTCACCCTAAGTTATTTGTTCAACAGAAAGGCCGTGGCATGATGATTGGCATTGAATGTAAAGACGGCATCATCTCAAGTGATATCGCAAAAACCTGCTTTGAAAACGGTATGGTAATTGAAACCGCAGGTCCTGATGACGAAGTGGTTAAATTCTTCTGTCCATTAACCATTACTGAATCAGAGTTAGACCAAGGATTGGCTATCTTTGAAGACGCAGTTGATAGTATTGCAGCAAAACATTTTAAAAAAGCATCTTAATCAAGGAAGATACGATGATAGTAAGAACATTAGATGAATGTCGCGACAGCGAACGACGTGTAGCATCTGAAACATGGGAAAGCGTAAGAATGTTATTAAAAAATGACAACATGGGCTTCTCTTTTCATATCACGACCATCTATCAAGATACTGAAACACACATCCATTACAAAAATCATTTAGAGTCAGTCTATTGCATGAGTGGTGAGGGGGAAATTGAAGTCATTGGCGGAGAAACCTACCCAATCAAATCGGGCACTTTGTACATTCTTGATAAACACGACGAGCATTATTTACGAGCATATAAAGATAAGGAAATGGTCATGGCGTGCGTTTTTAACCCGCCAATTACAGGTACCGAAGTTCATGATGAAAACGGGGTTTATCCTGTTCTCGATTAACCCACATTCTCAATTAACCACTTACCTCCCTATATCAACCTGAATAATCCATTGTTCAGGTTGATATCAAAGTCAAAAAAGGACTTACTCATGACTTATACCGTAGAAAAAATCGGCGGTACCTCAATGACTGCATTTGATGCCGTTTTAGATAATATTTTTCTTCGCCCTAAAGACCCATATAATCGTGTTTTTGTTGTTTCAGCTTATGGTGGTATTACCGATTCACTTTTAGAATGTAAAAAAACCAGTAAGCCGGGTGTTTACCAACTTATAGCCAAACGTGATGATAAATGGGAAGAAGCATTAGAATACGTTGAAAAGCGTATGCTCTTAACTAACGAACATATCTTCATTGACCCAATGAACCGCATCAGAGCAGACAAATTCATTTGCTCTCGAATCAAGCAAGCAAAAAACTGTATCGCTAATATTTTAGAAACTTGCCAATATGGTCAATTTTCATTACGTCGTTACTTACCCCAAGTTCGTGAGTTTCTCTCATCTATTGGTGAGGCACACAGCGCCTTCAATACCGCGCTGAAGCTAAAAACCATGGGAATTAATGCCAAGTTTGTTGATCTATCCGGCTGGGATAATCAACCTCCTCGTTCATTAGATGACACCATCATCAACGTATTTAAAGACATTGATGTCACCAAAGAACTGCCAATTGTCACCGGTTACGCCTACTGTCAAGAAGGGTTAATGGGGACATATGATCGAGGTTATAGTGAAATGACCTTTAGCCGTATAGCCTCATTGACTCAAGCCGATCTGGCAATTATCCATAAAGAGTATCACCTAAGCTCGGCTGATCCTCGTGTTGTTGGTACAGACAAAGTATTTCCAATTGGACGCACCAATTATGATGTAGCCGATCAGCTTGCTAACTTAGGTATGGAAGCTATCCATCCTAATGCGGCGGCAGGTCTTAGAGAAAGTAACATTGAAATCCAAATTAAAAATACCTTTGAGCCTGAACACAAAGGCACATTGATCTCATCGGATTATCAGCCAGAAACAGACAAAGTTGAAATCATTGCAGGTAAAGAGAAAGTATTTGCTTTACATCTTTTTGATCAAACCATGGTTGGTCAAGTAGATAACGTTAGTTATGAGCTCATGGAAATCATCTCCGATGCGCACGTTAACTTAATCGGTAAAGAAATGAACGCCAACTCGATTACCTATTACCTCGGAGGCAATACTGAGAGCTTAAATAAAGTGCTATACAAAACCGAAAAACGCTATCCGAACGCTTCTATCAAAGGTCGTATGGTGGCATTAATCGCTGTCATCGGTTCACAGATTGATACCAATAAAGCACTCGCAAAAGGGGTATTATCATTAATGAACAGTGACGTAACACCTGTTGCTTTGCACTCTTCTATGCGCAATGTAAACGTACAGTTTGTTGTCAGCGATAAAGACTATCAAAATGCGATTAAAGCGCTCCACCACGAGTTTTGTGAAGAAGTACCAGCAAAACAAGTAAAAACGAGTCAGGTTGCTTAATTCATTAACTATATACCAATCCAGATAATGATTAGAATATTTGGATTGGTATTAATGAACCGCCTTACTTAATTCTTGCAGTGATGACAATAGATCCTCTAATACCGGACCAAATGCATGACGCCGAGAGACCAAGCAACCCATAGGCGTTAACCAACCATGAAACTCATGAGCAATCGGCAGCGCAACTAACTTTTTCTGCTCAATAAAACTTATCACTGTATGTTCTGGAACGATAGTCCAACCCACACCACGGCACGCTAACTCGATTAAGGCTTGATGCGTGTTGGCATACCATAGTTTTGAACTGATCCCGTAACTGAACCATAACTCTTTTCCCTTCGAGCTTCGATGCACTAACTGTCGATGTCCTTTCAATGCTGCATCATTCACCATTGGTAAAGCCGCTAATTCATGATCTGGCGCAGCCACAGTAAGAAAACGGGTTTGTCCTAAGGTGAAAAAATCCATATCAACTTTAAGCTCACCATCAGCATAGACGATACCTACTTGTGCTTTTCCCTTTCTAACCAGATCTTCAACATCAAAGGTTGAAGTCGTAATAATTTCAACATCGGTAACGGGAAACTTATCCGCCAATGTCGCTAAAATTTGCAATAAATCATCATTAATTAAGCTCTCATCAATCGCAATAACCAACTCATATTCATGCTCTCTTTCTAACGACTCAACCTTTTGATCAAAGTATTTCTGTTGGTGCAAAATAGACTGAGCAATCGGCAATAAAGCCTTACCCTTCTCTGTCAGTACTGGCGTATTTTTCTCACGATTAAACAGCTCTTGGTTAATCGAGATCTCTAAATTAGCAATGGCCTGACTCACGCCTGATTGAGCACGTTTTAATTGACGAGCCGCAGCCGAGAAAGAACCGCACTCACATACGGTGACAAAAATTTTTAATTGCTCAAAACTGTACATAACATTTAGCTCAAGTAAGTAGATCCACCCTTAAGCTATCACGATTTGTGATAGCTGTTAACTTTATCTCTTTTACTCACTCTTTATAATCGCGCTTCTTTATTTTAGAACTGCCCCATTTTTTGAGAATACACCAATGAAGATGAAAACCAATGAGCGCATTTTTCATGCCGTTTTATTTGAAGTATTAGCCGTTAGCTTATCTATTATTGGATTAGCTATTTTTACTGATCATGATATTACGGCACTATCAGGAACCATGATAGTCGTTGCTACTATCGCCATGATTTGGAATTTCATTTATAATTGGATTTTCGATCAATTTTTCACAGGTGAAAAAACACAACGCACGCTTTCATTACGCGTTTTCCACGTTATCTTATTTGAAGTTGGGTTACTGTTTGTCACAGTGCCAGTAATGGCTTACTTATTAAGCGTTGGGATCTGGCAAGCCTTTATGATGGATATTGGTGTAACTATCTTTATCACCATTTACGCCTTTGCTTTTAATCTTATATACGACAATGTACGAGCGCTATTAGTGAAAAGAATGGCGAGAGATGAGTCAGTCACCGCGTGATAGATTAAATATGAGAGCTAGATAGTAAACAACCCGCTGATTGGCGGGTTGTTTATTTTTTAGTTACTCGGGATATAAACTGAATCATCTTCAATCCATTCGGGTAATAAAGGTTTGCTCATCACCTACAAAAGCCACAAAGCCGCCATGATAGATAAATACTCGACCACGCCCCTCAACTAGGCAAGCAAGCTGTGGGAGCAAGTCTTCTTCGTTATTCTGACGTTGATATGTGCCAGTATCAGTAATTACACCACTAAGTGCAGGCAAATACCCATAAGTGCGCTTGGCTTGATCAATCAGGCTCAATTCACTACTGGTAGAGAAGCAAGCTGGAATCGAACCGGCCTCTTCGATAAACATGGGTTTCAGTTCTTCAAAAGCTGTAATCACCAGCCAGTCGATGTCGTTAACATGATGGATAAACATAGAGTTTCTCGGTTATTCTGGTACGAAGATTTTATCACTATTAAGGGATAATCGAGTAGAGATTTAGTGGCTAAATTATTTCCGGACATTCATCAGGCCAACTTGAAACACGTTTTGGTCATTTTCTAAACCAATCACTTATTTTCAGCATCACTCCTTATATTCTCTACTCCCTCGCGCAAGCACTCTACTTTCAAAAAACATATTTACATGATTTATTTAGCTCACTCGCAATCCAATGCCTTTTCACTCATTTCTTAAAATAAACCACTAATCTAATACCATCAAAGACAATGAGCACTCATTCATTGTTTAAATCTACATCAAAACTTGTGCACATCATAATTGTGCGATACTCTTTCACTTATTAGGTGCACAATAGTATTGTGCAATGAAAATGTCATTAAAATTTAAAGAACAATGGTTAGAACAATTTTATGAACAGGACAAACGACATCGTTTAATTCCTAAAAGTATTGAAAATGCTCTATATAGAAAGTTAGAAATCTTAGATGCCGCCCACTCTGAATCTGATTTACGTGTACCTCCAGGAAATCGTTTCGAGCACTTAACTGGTAACTTAAACGAATGGTGCTCTATCAGAGTAAATAAACAATATCGATTAATTTTTCGATGGGATAATGGTGTCGCTAAAGATACCTATTTAGATCCTCATAAATACTAAGGTAAGCAATATGCGTAAAACTAAACGTCGCCCAATAAGCGTTGGGGAGATGCTGAAAGTCGAGTTTCTTGAACCACTAAAAATTACATCTAAAACATTGGCTGAAGCTATGGGTGTTCACAGAAATACGGTAAGCAACCTAATTAACGGTGGGATCTTAACGGCACCTATTGCGATAAAACTGGCTGCTGCACTGGGTAACACGCCTGAGTTTTGGCTTAATATCCAGCATGCTGTTGATTTGTGGGACACTCGAAATCGCTATCAAGACGAAGCTAAATTCGTAAAACCACTAAATATTAATTTTGAACAACAAACACAAGATTAACGCCATAAGTTAACATTCTCCATATTCAACTTATGGCACTTACTTAAGTTCGGCTACACCTTACTCGTGACTAAAACGCTGTCTTGTCACTATGCCCCATTGCGGGTCATCTAATGTGTCTTCTTGGTAGCCTTGTTTAATATTATTCTCAGTAGTGTAAGTACCCACGACATCGCGCCAAAATTTAACCGCGTGATCAGCCCCTTCAACTTGCTTCATCTCCCACGAGCCACCTAATTGTTTAAATAACGTTGAGATAAAAGATTTACCTACTTGGTTCTTTCTAAAGAATGGTACGACATAAAAATCGCACACTTCAAAATGCTTATTCGCTTCATTTGCAATTGCTGTGTGCCCTGCAGGTACACCATCAACATAAAGTAAGTAGCCACTTACTTTTCCGCCAAGCTCGGTATCTAAAGGGAATACACCATTATCACCTGGCTTTTTCTGCATAATTTTTGAAAACTCAGCCTCATAAGCTTGAGCTAAGTTCATATAAACATGCTGATTGCTGCTGTCTACTTTAACTATCTTCATAGCACCTTCTCTTTAATGCAAAAACAAATTAGAAACGCGAAAATAATATCATAAAGATAGTACTCTACTTTTACTCTTCACTATTAAAAGCCCAATATCAGCAAAAATTCATTTACGGTAAAAACAACAAAGAAAAAGAACATTTATCTACATATTCACTCACTGCAGTTCAATATACCAGTAAGCCATCACATACAACTCATCAACCTAAGAAACAACTGGTTACATATATTTCTCATTTACGAGATAAATACGGTGCGTTGCTGATATTTCCAGTATAGAATCCCCGCTCAATGTCCAGTCTCTGTATTCGTAGAACCTTTTCTGACTAAGTAAGGGAATGCTGAACACAATAGATTTGTGATAAATGGACGCTGGCCAAATAGAGATAAAAATAAATCTCTATTTAGCGATAACAGCACTAATGTGGCATTGAGAAAATTAAAAATGAGTCGTACAACAATGAAACCAACAATTGTTATTGCCCTAGGTGGCAATGCACTATTGCGTCGTGGTCAGGTTCTTTCTTATGAAAATCAACTTGAAAACGTAAAGGTAGCGGCAGAATCTATTGCGAAATTAAGCAAAGAATACCGTATTGCTATTGTTCATGGAAATGGCCCACAAGTTGGTTTATTAAGTCAACAAAATGATGCCTTTGATGCTGTTCCTTCTTATCCTCTTAGTTGTTTAGTTGCCGAATCTCAAGGGATGATAGCAACCATGCTTGCGCAAGAATTACGTAACCGTGTTGATTGTAACGTAACGACAATTCTTACCCATGTCGATGTTGACAGAACCGACCCCGCTTTTAATGACCCTAGCAAATTCATTGGCCAAGTGTATTCTGAAAAAGAAGCGTACGATCTTGCTGAAGAGTTTGGCTGGTCTATTCGCCAAGATGGTGACTACTTTAGACGCGTCGTTGCTTCTCCTGCTCCTAAAAATATCCGTGAGAGTGAATTAATTTCATTGGCTTTGCAGCACGATAATATTGTTATATGCTGCGGTGGAGGCGGTATTCCTGTTTGTACTGACAACCACGGCATCACTTCAAATATCGATTGTGTTATTGATAAAGACTCAACGGCATCACTGCTTTCTCAGCAGATTTCAGCTGACTACTTCTTAATTTTGACCGATGGTGATGGGGTATTTTTCCATTACGGCAAGCCAAACCAAATCAAACTAGACATTGCGACTACCGAAGAATTAAAAGGCTACTCTTTTGATAAAGGCTCTATGCAGCCCAAAATTGATTCGATGATCAACTACGTTGAAAATGTCGATATCTCTATCGGTATCATTGCGGATTTGCACTTAGCTTTAGATGCGCTAAATGGCACGGCTGGTACAAAAATCGTAAAAAATAAGTTCTATGATGACTCTATTTCTCATCAACAAAATGATGGCGAATTAACACCAGCATAGCAGTTGCTTATAAAACAAAAAGCCCTAACGTGTTGTTAGGGCTTTTGTATCAAATCGTAAATAAGGAAAAACTTACAACACTTGCTCTTTAATCACAGTAAAGACCCCAGCATCTTTATTACTTGGAGCCATAAAGCGTGCTGTCTCTTTTACTTTTTGATGCGCATTTTCCATCGCATAAGAGTAATAACTCTCTTGCAGCATTTCTAAATCATTTAAGTAATCACCAAAGCTCATTGTCTCTTCAAAACTAAAGCCCAGTGTGTTTTGTAGGTGTTTGATCGCCGCTCCTTTAGAAGCAACTGCATTCATTACATCAAGCCAGATCTTAGCACTCACCACCACTTGATGACTCTCACCAAAGTTGGCATCAAAAGATGAGAAAACGAACTCTTCTGTTCCATCAAAATGACAAATAGCCACTTTAATAAACTCGTCATCTACCGCAAGTAAATCTTCAACATATTCACAACGCTGGTAGTATTTTGAAAATTCTGCCAATGCTTTTGGAGCTTGTGTTTCAATGTATGCAGAACGCTTTCCACAAAGCACAATGTGTGTACCTTCAATCGCACGAGCAGTTTTGATGATATTGATTACCGATGGTGTATCCATTGAACAGCTATAAAGTTCTTCACCTTGATACATCACTAGCGTGCCGTTTTCAGCAATAAACATCATACGATCTTTTACTGGCTCAAACGTTTCTAACAAGCTGTAGTATTGACGCCCAGAGGCAGCGGCAAAAATGATGTTTTTATCTTCTAATTGCTGATAAAGATCGAAAAAACTTGGATCTAATTGGCTGTGTTCATTAAGCAGTGTGCCGTCCATATCAGCAGCAATAAATTTTACGTTATGTTTTTGCATTAATTGGTACTCAGAGATAATTTAAATTCAATAAACACCCAGAAGTATATACTGTTCAGGACGTTACACCGAACAACTCCACCGTAAAATGAGAGGCTACTGCCCCTTTTTTACTGGATATAAAGAGGCAAAATTTGGGATATGTTGCTCCCAAAGAGGAGGATAACCAATGTGCTTTTGCACGGCACTAATGAACTCTCTAACCAATGCAGTCTGTTTTCGATGCGGATAAAGTGCGTATATTGCTAAGCCTTGATTACATAATGGGTAATCCGTAAGTAACGTTGTTAATCCCATGCTTTCGATAGAACGCTCAAGGTTTGATGAGGCAACCACAGCATAACCTAAACCGTCTTGAACGGCTGACAATAAGGTTCGAACATCATTTACCTTATAATTACCTTTCATTTTATAGCTTTTAAATTGAGATGAATCTGGGCTTTCACCTAATCGAACGGTATCTACCGTTAATGTGCCATTGCTGTAAATAACAGAGGGTAAATTTACCAATTCTTCTGGTGTACTTGGCTCTCCAAAGCGTTCGATAAATGAATGTGAAGCAAGAATCACCCCTCGAATGTCTGCCACTTTTTTCGCTATCAAGCTTGAATCATCCAATCGGCCTAATCGAAAAGCGACATCAAAATGCTCTGAAATAATATCGGAGCGCTTATCATCCATCATCAGAACCACCTCAACATCTGGATAAGTGGCCATAAACTGACTGATAACAGGTTGTAAATACCCTTGCCCAATATGCAATGGAGCTGTAATTCTAATTCGCCCTTTTGGTACTGCTTGATATGAGTCTGCAATGGATTTCACATTATCTAATGAGCCAACTAACTGATACGCTTGCTCTAAGATCTCTTCGCCTGCAGGTGTTAATGAGAAAGTACGAGTCGAGCGGTTAAGTAACTGAACACCTAGCTCTGCTTCTAATTTTTTGATCTGTTTTGAAAGCGCAGAATTATCCATATCATGCAATGCAGCTGCTTTAGTGAATGAGCCTTGTTGCACCACATCAATAAATAGAGAAAGTTGATTAACCAGAGACATACCTTTACCTAAAACACCCGTCGATTTGATTTAAAATGAAACCGATCCAAATACATTGTGATATTAAACCTTAATTTTAGTGCGAATACGAAAATTATTCAGACTATTCGGTTATGGTACGTATAAAAAAGGAGCCACGAAGGCCCCTTTAAATTTATATCTAACCGCTTAATGCGTTAGCTTCTTGCCAAATTACTCATCGTCTAAAGGAATAAGTTTGGTGCTTCCGCCGTGCAGCTTTTCACGACGACGTTGTACCATGGCGTAGAAACCAGGGATAAGTAGCGTACCCACTAATAACACACACAATAGACCACCAATCAGTGACACACCTAGTGAGTTTTGGCTGATGTAACCTGCCCCCGATGCGAACACCAGCGGTAAGATACCTAGGATAAACGACCACGATGTCATGTTTACCGCACGAAATCTTAAACGACCACCGTTCACTGACGCATCATCTAAGCCTACCTCTTTCTCTTCACGCTCATTTTTCGCAAATTCAACAATCAAAATAGCATTTTTGGCGGCCAATGCGATTAAAAGAACCAAACCAATTTGTGCGTATAAATTCAACGGCATCCCCGTTAAATTAAGCGCAAAGAAGGATCCAAAGGTTGCCACTGGCACCACAAGAATAATCGCAAGAGGAATACTCCAACTCTCGTATTGTGCCACCATGAATAGATAGATAAAGATCAGCGCTAGCGCAAACGCATAAATCGCTTGGTTACCCGCTTTCACTTCTTGATACGCCATACCTGTCCATTCATATTGGTAACCATGTGGAAGCACTTCAGCTGCAACACGTTCCATCGCTGCAATAGCATCACCGCTTGAATACCCAGCGGCAGGCTGCCCTTGGATCACCGCTGAACGATACATGTTGTAACGCCACGCTACATCAGGTTCAAATACCGTGTCATAAGTAACTAATGTACTTAATGGTACCATTTGACCAGAGCTTGCACGAACGTGGAATTTATCCAAATCATCCATGCTGCTACGATACTGTCCATCAGCTTGCATAGTAACTCGGAAGTTCTTACCAAACATAGTAAAGTCATTCACGTACATTGAACCTAAGTTACCTTGCAGTGTTTGGAAAATAGAACCTAATGAAACACCTAATTGTTTTGCTTTTTCACGGTCAATATCCACATAGTAGTGTGGAACATTGGCACGGAACGTACTGAAGGTATATTGAATTTCAGGTTGCTGATTTGCCGTTTGAATCACTTGATTCATAACATTAGCCAAATCAGTACGGCTACGACCTAAGGTATCTTCAAGAACAAATTCAAAACCAGACGCCGCCCCCATTCCCGGAACCGCTGGTGCACCCATTGCAAAAATAACCGCTTCAGGTAACTCCATGGCAGCACGCCCATTAATACGGTTGGTAATTGCAAATGAAGAGTTGTCTCCCTCCATGTCATTACGCTCACCCCAAGGCTTTAATTTCACAAACAGTGACGCACCATTTGATGCAGCAGCACCGGTTAAAAACGCATAACCATTGGCTACAGTGACCCCATCAACACCTTGCTCTTGCTCAATGATCTCAAGTACTTTGGCAGACACTTCTTCAGTACGAGAAAGTGACGCTGAGTCAGGTAGTTGAACGTTAACCAGTAAAATGCCTTTATCTTCTTGTGGTACAAACGCAGTTGATGTGGTCTTTGCAAAGAAGGTTACTGCACCTAAAGCAATCACAAAGAATGTCATCAGGATCATGGTTTTTCGTACAAAGAAACCAGCAATCTCACCATATTTATCGGTTACTTTATCTAAACCACGGTTAAAGGCTTTAAACCAACGAGCCGTATTATCCCCTCCTTGTTTTAGAACCAGAGAACACAATGCAGGCGACAATGTCAGTGCATTAATGGATGAAATAATTACCGCAATACAGATGGTTAATGCGAATTGACGATACATGATGCCAGTGATCCCCGGAAGCATAGCAACAGGAATAAATACCGCAAGCAGTACCAGAGTAGAAGTAATGATTGGGCCTGTTACTTCTTTCATCGCAATCAAAGTGGCCTTTCTTGGGCTTAATGAAGGATCACGCTTCATAATAGTATCGACGTTTTCTATAACCAAAATGGCATCATCCACCACAATACCAATGGCAAGAATAAGTCCAAATAACGTCACGGTATTAATGGTGAACCCTGTCATCAGCATGACAGCAAAGGTACCAATTAACGACACTGGAATCGCAACCACTGGGATTAACGTCGCACGAGCACTGCCTAAAAACAGATACGTTACAGCAATAACCAATAGAATCGCTTCAATTAAGGTTTTTACTACCCCTTTAATGGATTCTGCAACAAACAGCGTAGTGTCATAACTGGTTTCATACGCCAGACCTTCAGGGAAAGTCGCACTTAGCTTTTCAAGCATCTCCATTACCGCTTTTCCACTCTCCAATGCGTTCGCATCAGATTGCAAAGAAAGCGTTACGATAGAGGCATCTTTTCCTCTAAATTGACCATTACCGTCATAGAATTTCTTACCTAACTCAACACGAGCAATGTCTTTTAAATAAACAGATGATCCATCGTTATTTGCTCGAAGAACGACATTTTCAAACTCTTCAACCGACTCTAAACGTCCTTTAGTTACTAGGTTAAACTGCACATCTTGCGCACTCGCATAAGGTGCTGCACCAATTTTACCCGCTGCAACTTGTACGTTTTGTTCGGCTAACGCGGCATGAACATCGGATGTGGTTAACCCTAAGTTGGTCATTTTGTCTGGATCAAGCCAAACACGCATCGCGTATTCGCCACCACCAAGCACTCCAACTTCACTAATGCCAGTAACACGAGCAAGTTGATCTTTGATATTCAGGTTTACGTAGTTAATTAAGAATTGATCGTCATATTTCCCATCAGGCGAGTAGAAGTTCAATACCATCAATAAGTCAGGAGAACGCTTCTTAACAGTCACCCCTACCATACGCACTTCTTGTGGCAATTTAGATTCAATCTGCGCCACACGGTTCTGAACGTTAACCTGTGCCATGTCAGGATCGGTGCCCACATCAAAGGTGACATTTAATGAATATGAGCCGTCGTTGGCACTTTTTGAAGACATGTAAATCATGTTCTCTACGCCATTGACGGAGGTTTCTATGGGATCAGCAATCGCCTGTTCAACTACCTCAGCACTTGCCCCCGTGTAGTAAGCACTTACACTAACCGATGGCGGACTGATTTTTGGGTATTCAGCAACAGGTAATACTGCTAATGCAATGGCTCCGGCAAGAGTGAGGATAATAGAAATAACCAGAGCAAATTTAGGACGCTGTATAAAAAATCGACTTAGCATATTAAGACTCCGTGTTCTCTAAACGAACCTGAACTCCGTTTCTTACACGTTGTAATCCTTTTACTAATACTTGTTCATTGGCATTAATTCCTGAACTTATGATCACTCCCTCTGGTAACTGTTTACCTAGAGTGACATTACGACGCTCTGCAATATTACCTTCGGTTAATACCATGACAAAATCGCCTTCTAAATCACTTTGCACTGCACGTCTTGGAGCGACTAAGACTTCTGTTGGCTGCTTCTCTCTCAAATTTACATTGATATGTTGACCAGGAAGTAGCGTATGCTCAGGGTTATCAACCAAAGCACGCAGTGTTAATGTGCCGGTTGTTTTGTCGATACGGTTACCAATGAAATCGACTTTGCCAAGATGTTTATACTCTTTACCATTTTCAAGGTTCAATACCACTTCCACTTGGCTTGACGCCCCTTTTCCATCACCTTCAATCGCATCAATTCCCATCATCAAACGCTCACGCTCACTGATGGTAAAACGAGTATGAATTGGGTCTAAACTAACTAAAGTAGTTAACACACCAGATGCTGGAGATACTAAATCTCCAATACTGGCTTTACTGTCACTGATTCGACCTGTGAATGGCGCTGTAATGGTGGTGTAAGACAAGTTAACTTGTGCCAACTTCAATTGCGCTTGAGCAGCCTCAACTTGTGCTTCCGCACTCAATAATTGCGCGGTTAGACCATCAAATTCAGCTTGGCTAATATTGCCTTTGGGTAATAGATTTTTGCCACGATTAAAGTCTAACTGGGCTTTTTTAAGCGCTGCATTGGCTTGAGTAATTCCGGCTTTTGCGTTGGCAACTTGGGCTTCGAAAGAGGAAGGATCAATTTGGAAAAGTACATCCCCCTTCTCAACCATTTGGCCTTCTTTAAACTGGCGAGACTGAATGTATCCTGAAACTTGAGCTGAGATAGAAGCATCTTCCATGGCTTCGATTCGACCGATGTAGGTTTTTCCTTGTTGGTACGAAATAGGCTCAACGGTGTAAGTTCCAACAAGTGGGGCTTGCGGAGCTCGTTGAGCAGTTGATTCATCACTACAGCCAACGAGTAAAGCTGCACTAATAATTGAAGCAAGAAGCGTTTTGGATTTCATAATATAACCATTTAACTGTTGAATTACCTATATTCTGACAGTTAAATGGTTAAAATTATTAATCTAAATAAAACGAGTATGTTACTGAATGTGTCTGTAATTTACGTTGATGTTTATTGATAATGAGATAATTAATAAGTTCTTTATTATCAATAACTAACAATCAAACCTAAAAGCTTACAAATTTACATTCGCTTGGTAAGTCCAAGCCACAAAACGACTGATTTTTTGCCCTTGAGCCATTTCAATGGTTTTAATCGTTTTAACGCCGATCTTTTCTAATTCTTTATACAGCTCAGCTACATTTTCTTTCTTAGAAATCAATGTAGTAAACCATTGTACTTGTAGTGAAAATTCACGACTTTGCTGAGCCATTTTAAGAATAAAGGCTAATTCACCACCTTCACACCACAATTCTGCTTTTTGACCACCAAAGTTCAATGCTTTTGCATTCTGCATCTCTTGGAAAGCGTGGCCTTTTTTCGCTTTATTTGCTGCTAGATTTTTTTGCTTACGCTCAGTTCCTGCTGTCGCTTCGGCTTCTGATGCATGGAAAGGAGGATTACACATAGTAAAGTCAAAAAACTCAGTTGGCTTAATAATGCCTTTAAAAATGTTCTCTTCATTCTTTTGCAGACGACACTCAATACCTTTTAGACTTGGGTTGTTATTAGCAATGAACGAGGCCATTTTAATCGATTGAGGGTCGATATCTGAGCCAACAAAACTCCACTGATATTCACGATTACCAATAATTGGGTAAACACAGTTTGCGCCCACTCCCACATCTAAGCCTTTTACTTTCTTACCTGTTGGGATTGTCCCTTCATTTGTAATCGCAAGTAAATCAGCAATATTGTGAATGTAATCAGCACGCCCCGGAATAGGTGGACACAGGTAACCCTGAGGAATATCCCAAAACGGTACATTGTAGAAATGCGCTAATAACGCTTTATTTAACGCCTTAACCGCTTGAGGATCTGAAAAGTTAATTGATTCATTACCGTATTGATTGGTCTCAACAAACGGTTTTAATTCTGCACACGCCTTAATCAGAGCTGGAAAATCATAGTTTCCTGTGTGTTTATTACGTGGGTGCAATGATTTCTTAGTAACGTTTGATTTAGTATTTGTCATATCAACTTACGAGTAATACCAATCACAATCTGTGATCAGAAATAGCGAAAAAAAGAAAAAGGCATCGAGTGAACTGACACCCGATGCCTTCTAAACTGAATACACTCTATAATTAGAATGCTTGTGGTGCATAACCTGTCATTTCTTTAATGCCAAGTTCTTTACCTAGTGCTGTCATTGGGTGAACAACAACTAAACCACGAACTGATTTTTTAAGTTTACCCATATCAGCTTGTTCAGCTTTAGTGATTGCACGCTTGAAAGGAAGGTTACGTACTTCAGTACCTTTGTTACCTGTTTCAAACTGTTGCTTACCTTTAAGCTTTGTTAGTTTTTTTTCAAGCGTTTGAATTTCATGCAAGAATTGCTTAACGACAGGTTGATCATCACGCTTTTGTGCAGCCGCTAAACGGTGCTTACAACGATCTAAACGGTTATGAATTTTTTGCAGTTCTTCTTTTACACTCATGAAATTACCTTTGTATTGAAAATGGTGCGCATTGACGCTAACTGGTAGTATACCCTCTATTAGAACAACGATCATAGGTTTATTACATGCTAACCATCTCAAACCAAGTCCAATTAGCCGATTGGGAAATTGAACTTACTGCAATTCGAGCACAAGGTGCTGGTGGTCAGAATGTAAATAAAGTCTCTAGTGCCATTCATCTTCGCTTTGATATTAGCCATTCAACGCTTCCTGCTTTCTATAAAGAGCGTCTACTGAAAATGCGTGATCACCGTATCACCAAGGAGGGTATTATCATCATTAAGGCACAACAATTTCGGACACAGGAGAAAAATCGAGAAGATGCCCTTGATCGTTTAAAGCAACTCATTCAATCTGCTACTGAAACTCAAAAAGCACGTAAAGAGACCAAACCAACACGAAGCTCACAGCATAAGCGTATGGATAAAAAATCGCAGCGCGGTCAAACAAAGAGCATGAGAAAGAAGGTAGATTACTAATGTATCAACAAACGTTAAAAGAAACATTTGGCTTTGATTCTCTAAGAGGCGGTCAACAGCAAGTGATTGAGAAAGTGCTAAATGGTCACTCATCTGCTGCTATTTTTCCAACTGGATCAGGTAAATCTCTTTGTTACCAACTGCCTGCGCTTATTTTACCAAATCTTACCTTAGTCATTTCTCCACTTTTGGCTTTAATGAAAGACCAAATTGCTTTTTTAAAAAGTAAAGGTATTGCTGCTGCATCCATCGATTCAACGCAAACAAGAGAAGAAACTCAAGCCATTTTACAAGGCGTAAGAAACGGTGAAATTAAAATATTAATGATTTCAGTCGAACGCTTGAAGAATGAACGCTTTCGTCAATTTATCGCTCAAATTAATATTTCATTATTAGTGGTGGATGAAGCACACTGTATTTCGGAATGGGGTCATAATTTCAGACCCGATTACCTAAAACTACCACAGGATCGCGAAGCTCTGAATATTCCTCAGGTATTACTTCTAACGGCTACAGCAACACCTGCGGTTATTGAAGATATGAGTAAAAAATTCAATATTGCTCAAGATGATATTGTGATTACAGGCTTCTACCGTTCAAATCTAGATATCTCAATCATTCCGGTTGAAGAAGAGCAAAAACGCTCAGCGCTATTTGCAACATTAAAACAACGACCAGACCAACCAAGTATTGTATATGTCACACTACAGCAAACCGCTGAAAACGTTGCTCAGTGGCTACAAAGTAATGGTATTCAAGCTAAGGCTTACCACGCAGGTTTAAAAAATGACGTCCGTGAAACGATTCAACATCAATTTATGCACGGTGAAATAAATTGTATCGTAGCCACCATAGCATTTGGTATGGGAGTCGATAAATCGGATATTCGACAGGTTATTCATTTTGATTTACCTAAATCTATTGAAAACTATTCACAAGAAATTGGTCGTGCAGGGCGTGATGGTTTACCTTCTTTCTGTACAGTGTTAGCAAACACCTCTGGTTTAAATGTATTAGAGAACTTTGTGTATGGCGATACACCAGACAGAGAAGCAATCCAGTATGTGCTAGATGATATTTACCAAGCAAATGAAACGTGGGAGACACAACTACTGCGTTTATCTAAAGACAGCAATGTTCGTCAATTACCCTTAAAAACATTACTCGTTTATTTAGAATTGAAAAAAATCATTCAAGCTAAATACAGCTACTATGCCGATTATCGTTTTAAAACACTTATTCCTATAAACGATATTATTGCTAAGTTTCAAACGGAACGTCAGCAATTCGTATCAACTATTTTTCAGTGTTCACCAAAAGCAAAAACCTGGCACACAGTCGATTTTGATGCCTTATGGATGGGATTCCGAGGTGAGCGAAAACGTGTGATCGCTGCATTAGACTATTTTAATGAACAAGGTTGGATAGAGCTTGAAAGTAAGCAAATGACTGAGGTTTATCAGGTTTTAAACAAAGTTGAAAGTACGCATGTTCTCTCTCAAGAGCAGCATCAACTATTCAAAAATAAAGAACAGAGTGAAATAAATCGAATTCATGCCATGTTGGATTTTTTTGAAACCAAAAGCTGCTTAAGCCATGCCCTTGCTCATTACTTTGCTGATTTTAATGCGCCAGAAAAATGTGGTCACTGCTCTGCTTGTCGATCTGAAGCTGCCGTTTTGCCTCGCAGTTCGTCTCACTTTATTGCTGATGATGAAAATGTAAAAGCATTGTGCCAAGAGCTTCAAAACAGCAGCAAAGAGCCATTAGCCAATGCCGTTTTTGCTCGTTTTTTATGTGGTATTCCAACCCCACTAACCAGCAAAATTAGAGCAAATAAAATGCAAGGATTTGGGAAGTTTGAGTCTCAACCTTTTTTTGAAGTGCTTGAATTAGTCGGAAAATTGAACGGATAATTTATAAAGTGTGAGCGTGTTTACATTTCATCAACACCATGTGAACCCCATACGCTATAAATGATAATATCATCCTATACTAATGAAAATTCATTACTTGGGAAAAAGGATGATTGAAAAGTTTTTAGCGTTTTCAGAAAAAAAATCTGCTGTACATTTTGTGATCCCAGAAGATACATCACTTACCTCTCCTATTGCTTACTCAGACATAGATAATGCGTTGAGTGCAATGGGAGTGGGTCATTATTACCAATATCAAAGTAATATTGATGAAATCACTGCTGCAATTAACAATGGCGAAATTACCGCACTTAATAATGTCATGATTGCTCAATGCTTAGATGCTCAACTCGTCGTTCATATGCAAGATGATGAAATGAAGGCATCAATGACAGTGACTGGAGCTTATGGCGGTCACCCTGTTCGTGGCCCTGAAATCATTCAAGCATTAACAGAAAATGGCATCACTAAAGGCGTAAAAAAGGAGGCTTTAAAAGTTCTCTTGCTCAAAGGAAAAGATCTTGCTCCGGGAGAAACCTACTCAGATGTTATTGCTGTTGGTCGAGAAGCAGTGGAAGGACAAGATACACAGTTTGAAGCCTTAGTACCCAACATTCATGAACGTGTACTTCAGCCACAAGAAACCGATGATGGCCATGTAGATATGCGCGATCTAGGTAATGTCATTAGCGTTAAACAAAATACGCCACTAATGAGGCGGATCCCTGCAACACAAGGCATAAATGGCAAAACCATTACTGGAAAAATCATTACTGCTACACCAGGAACGGACATTCCTTTCCAACTTTACCCTGGCTCTTCTCTTGCTCCTACCGATCCAAACTTACTGATTGCAGATATTGATGGTAGCCCATTAATCAATAAATCTGGCGTTGGTATTGATAACTTACTGACATTAAAAACCGTTAACGCTACATCTGGTCATGTCTCTTTTGAGGGCAGTATTTTCATTCAACAAGATATTGAATCAGGAATGAAAGTTACCGCCACAGGGAGCATTACTGTCGGTGGTTTTATCGAAAATGCAGAAGTAACGGCAAAACACGATATCACCGTCATGCACGGTATTATCGGTCGTCCTGTTCAAGATGGAGAGCCATTGACCTGCATAGTGAGTTCAGAAGGTACTATCACATCAAAACTGGCTCAGAATGCACATTTAATGGCGCATCAGGATGTTCATATTACGCTCCATGCTAATCATTGCTTAATTGAGTCGTTAGGTTCGATTTTTGTGATTGATAAAGCCGAAAGAAATGGAACCATTAGCGGTGGTAACTTAGTTGCAAATGGGGCAATTAAAACCGCTAACCTTGGTATAGAAGGTGGCGCATATACCAAAGTTCAGGCTTTTCATGATTTTGAAACTCAAAAAGAGAACCTTCATTTACTTCAAAAGCAAATAAATGAAGTTAAAACTCAACTGATTAAAATTTCAAATATTCATATGGAGCAACAACCCAATGAATTAGCTGAAAAGATCCTGCGTTCAAAGGAAAAATCAGAGCAAGACTTGCAAGTTTTAGGTTCAAAACTTCAACGAGAGCAAATCACATTTAATAATGGTTTAAAAGAAAATACGGTCTTTGTAACCAATAAGATTTTCCCTAGAGTAGATGTTCAATTTAACACACATCACTTAGTTACAAAGAGAGAATATAGCCCTAGTAAAATTTCTTATTCTGGTTATGAAATCGATGTAGAACCCATCATGATCAAAAAGAAATAATCTCTTTTCTTCAGATAAAAAAATAGCATTGGCAATAATGCTCAATGCTATTTTTCTTCACCAATATATTAATTGGTTATTGAGTAACAAGTGCTGCTCTTTCTTCTTTATTTACTTTGAATACCATAACAGCACCAATAAATAAGAACACAAGTTGCAATAACATAATGCTACCCATAGAGATTGCACCTAGGTAACTAATGCTTGAAACCATCGCACTTGCTGCTACACAGAACAACATTTGTAAAAAGTTAAGTAGACCAGAAGCTACTGCACTGCCTTCTTTAAAATCAACTAATGCGTTATTTACTACGATTGGGTAAATTGCACCATTTGCTGCTGCTAAGAAACAGAATGGAATTAGCATTGGGATAATAGAAGATACATCCATTCTCCACGATACTAAGAACACCGTACCCACACTTGCAATAGACAGTTTTAAAATCCACGGCAGTACTTTTTGTGCATCAAAACGCTCTAATGCCCAACGACAACCGTATCCACCAACGATGAACGCAATAGTTTGTGGAACATAACTTAAACCGATATCAGCACCTGAATAACCCATTTGCGTCATTACGAACGGTGAACCGGTTAGCCACGCAAAGAAAATTGCTGAACTTGCTGCGTAAATTAGCATATTACCTGTGAATTTTTTTGACTTGATAACATCACGAAATGTGATGCTTTTTGTTGACGTCGATTTTTCTTGTTTTGGTTCTTTATCTACAAAAGTTCGCAATGCTAGACCAACACCAATCACAGTTAGTGTTACAAAAATCATTGACCAACCGTAGAACTTTTCAATCGCAGCACCCAATAATGGCGCTAACGCAGGAGAAAGTGCAACAAGTGGCATGATGGTAGCGAAAACACGTTGTGATGTTTTTGCATCATAACGTTGAATTACCATTGCTTGCCAAATAACGTTTGCACTACACGCACCTAACGCTTGGAAAAAACGAGCAACTAATAACATTTCTACACTGGTTGAAAATGAAGCAGCTAAACTGCTGATAGCAAAAATACTTAGACCAATGATTAATGATTTTTTCGTACCTAATTTTTGAGTTAATCGACCGTAAAAAAGTTGACCAATCGCCATACCTAACAAGAAAATGCTTAGGGTTAAACCAATCATATTTTCTGTTGTACCTAAATCACCGCGGATGATATCGAATGCAGGTAAATACATATCTGTTGCTAAGAAACCAAGCATACTTAAGCCAGCAAGCCAAATATAAGGAATCGATTGTTGTTTATTTTCCATGTTCTTCTCCAAAGCTGAACATTCTTAAAATTCGTTGCATTCTATGTGCTAGTTGCTACTCTTGTGAAACGATATAATTTGCACTTTGCATCAAATTATTTGATGTGAATAAATAACCATCAGGTATTTTATGTTTTCATATCATGAATTAATCACTATTGAGTCCGTAGCTCGACTGGGCAGCTTTAGCCAAGCAGCAGATGAATTACACAAAGTACCCAGTGCGATTAGCTATACGATTAAATCAGTAGAAGATCGCTTAACTGTTGTTTTATTTACTCGACTTCATCGGCGAGTAGAGCTCACAGCCGCTGGTACTTATTTTGTAGACCAAGCCAGAAAGTTATTAAAAGATATGGAAGAAATTCGCTTTAATACTCAGCGAGTTGCTAATGGTTGGCAACAAAGTGTTTCGGTTGCATTGGACAATGTGGTTCGAGAAAACAGTGTAAATCAACTCGTACGTGATTTTTACGCTACTTTTCCTGATATTGAACTTCAACTAACGATGGAAGTGTTTAATGGGGTGTGGGATGCATTAATGACAGGTAGAGCGGATATTGGTATTGGTGCAACAGCAACAATTCCTATTGGTGGTGACTTTTCTTATCGCCCTATGGGAGAGTTAGCATGGGATTTTATCGTCAGCATCAACCATCCTCTAGCAAGTTTTGAACATGACATCCCTAATGAAGAATTAGTTAAATACCCAGCGATTTGCCTTGAGGATACCTCTCAAATCTTACCTAAGCGTTCAACATGGCTATTAGATAATCAACGTCGATTAATCGTTCCCAATTGGCACAGCGCTGAACAGTGTTTTATTGATGGCTTAGGAGTTGGGGTTATTCCTAATCACAGAGCTAAACGATTATTAGAAACCGGGCAAGTAATCAGTAAAAAAATTGAACACCATATAGCTCCTAGCCCATGCTGTTTAGCTTGGAATAATAATAATCAATCTATTGCGATTCAGTGGTTACTAGACTATTTAGGTGATAGCGACAAGCTTAATAGTGAATGGCTAAAAGAATTTTAGGTTATTAAAAAAGCGATGGTCATAAGATCATCGCTTTTTCAGCTTTAATACAAAATGAATAACGACAAGATCATGGCGCTAAACGATCGATCTGCCAATCATTTTGATCTTTACTGTATAAGAATCGGTCATGAAGTCGATGATCTCCTCCCTGCCAAAACTCTATAGAATCGATCTTAATTCTAAATCCGCCCCAAAACTTAGGAACAGGGATCTCTCCTTTTGCAAACTTTTGTTTTAACTCGAGGTACTTACCTTCAAGAGCGGCTCTTGCCGTTAAACGACTACTCTGTTTACTTGCCCATGCGGCTATCTGACTTTCTTTTGGTCTTGATGTGAAATATTTCATGTTCTCAAGAGCCGTTAATTTCTCAGCAGTGCCTGTAATATGAACCTGACGCTCAAGTGGGTGCCATGGGAAATGCAGTGATATTTTACTATGATGTTCTAACTGTTGCGCTTTACGAGAACCTAAGTTGGTATAAAAAACAAAACCTGTTTTATCAAAATGCTTTAACAGCACTATGCGCTGAAATGGCTGCCCATTCTCATCCACCGTAGCTACTGTCATCGCTGTAGGATCTGTTAATTTAGCTTCTACTGCTTGCTTTAACCATAACTCAAATAAGTCTACAGGCTCTTGAGGTAAATCGGCTCTTCGTAAACCACCAAGGCTGTAATCACGACGAATATCTTCTAATTCCATGTAAATCCCACTTCGACTTCTTTAATTCCAATCCACATAAATTGTGCTCTTTTGAAACGAGCTAAACAAGAGGTGATATAAAAAAAGGGCCTAATTAGACCCTAAATTTTGTATTAACAATAAGTTAGATAGTGTCATCTAATTTAAAAAGCTGCTCATCAAGTAGTTTAGTTAGGATCTCCGCTTGATTTGAGAAATTAGCATTGTCCAACCCAAATGAACCAACACCTCCCTCAACAACAATCGTATGATCTTTACCTGCATCATCCGTAATCGAGAGCGTTAAATCATCACCATCTTCAGAGATGGTTATATGTTCAAGTAAATCATTAAGATCATTTTGATGAATATCATCATTTAATATTTCAGTAATATCAATTAAGTCTTCACCTTTAGTGAAATCTTTAATGGTATCAATTCCTGAATCAGCACCTTGATCAACCCATTTAAAGATGTCATCACCAATACCCCCAACTAAGATATCATCTCCGAGACCACCTATTAGAATATCGTTACCTTGATGAGCAAAGATAACGTCATCTTCATCGCGACCAATAACCACATCATTACCGGTTGAACCACTTAATGAATGATTGATCTGTATATTCGTTTCATCAGAAGGACTAACATTAAGCGTTGCTTGCTGTAAATGCTCAACACCTTCGCCATCAATGACAGTATAGGCAAGTTCATATGTAACCGATTTACCACTATCAATGAGAGTCGGGTTATCGATAGGTTGGAATAAGTAACTTCCATCTTTACTAATCAATAAATTACCGTAATCAGTTACAAGCTGAAGCTTCTCTTCATAAAGATTAATGTCCACATTTTCTGAGGATGCATTTCCATCTTGATCTATAACTTTTAATACATTGATTTTAGATGCCTCAATAACAAGCTCTGAGTTAGCAATTCCAGTTAAAGAACCAGTAAGTGCTCCTTGCTGCCCAATAGTAGGTTTAAGCTGAGGGAGTACCGTATATAACTCTTTATCTTCGATATAAATAACATTATCACTAATATCAGTTAACCCACCTAAATATGGATTATTTGTACCATCATTTATAACGCCTACCGCTTTGACTTCTTTATCTTCAATGAACTCATTCCATTGAACTAAAAGATCTGCAGGTATTACTTCGTTATTTTGGCCATCACTAATAAAGTAAATCACATCATTTGTATTTGATAAATCAACGTCATTCGGAATCTTATCATTCGAATACCCATCAAGTATCGCATAGATAGCTTCACTATAATCTGTTCCTCCCCCTATGTGGTAAGGGTCAGAAATCATCTCAATCTCGATAGCATCTTGTAGATGAGTAATTGCATCGGCAACAGAATACCACCCTAAAGAGGTGGCTGTGTCATTTTCATCATCATAATAACGATTATCAAAATCAATCAGTTGAACTTGCACTGTTCCTGAATTTGGTTGATTTTGAATATCTTCTAATAGCTTAATAGATGATTCTAAGACTAATTGCATTCTTTCTTTATCATCGACTTCAACATCTCCCATGCTTCCTGATGAATCAAGAGCAAGAGTAATTAATGTTGTCGGTAATGAACCACCCTGATCAACTAAAATATCTTGTGGTAAGGTTGCTTCAGCCTCCCCAGAAGAAGTATCAGAATTTGATGCTTCAATCGCTGTTGCTGTCGCCTTTAATGTAAAGTCAGATTCAGACTTAGGAACTTGAATACTCAGGTTACTGAAATCAACAGTCTGATTTCCCGTACCAACTGGAAGAATCCAACTACCCGTAGCCTCATCATAAGTACCAATCGGCTGCTTATTCTCATCTAAAATTACTGCATTTTCACTTAGTCCAGACAATACTAACGATTCCAGCGACTCACTGCCATCAAGGTCTGTAACACTTGCCGATAGATCTAATGGGATCTCAACATTTTGTATGATCGTATAACTACCATCTGGGTTTAACTCAACGATCGCATCAGAAAACACAAGTCGTTCAATTTGATATAACTGATCTCCATTATCTTCTGGTGCTGTATGATCGTAGCCTGTATCACGCCCCAATGTATCTGTAACTACCCAGTGATCAACGCCTCCACCATGTGATCCACCTTGGTTCGTAATTAAATATTCATCGATGCTTCCGCTATAAATAACAGCATCAACACCAGAATCAAGAGGACCTGTACCACCATAAATAGAGTCATTTAACCCGCCACCAACAAAAACATCATTGCCTGTTCCGTGAATAGAATCACCAATTAAGTTATCACCTAGTGGAGTACCTATGATTAAGTTATTTCCATCATCAGCAACAACCATCGCAGCGTTGTAAGTTACATTGCCAACCCCAGGAATAGTGCCGCCATTTTCAAAATATTCTTTAATCGCTTCAACATCACTAGTATCAAAACTAGGTGCTGAATTAGTAATAACTGGCTCGCCTAAAACTAAAGAAACCGTTGGTTTATCTGCTTGAGCATTAACAACCATTTCTGCAGTTCCTGTTGAGGTTTTATGCCCATCGCTCACCGTAATCGTAAATTCAACAGGTGAGTTACTATCGAAATGTTTATTTTCAACTGGAGTAAATGTGGCCCCAATTACTTCATTACCATTGAAAATAAGTTCTAAAGAACCAAATGCTGGATCAACGGTAATATTAGTTAGAGTTACATCATCACCATCCAAATCACTTATCAGTAACTCACTTAAGTTTAGTGGAATAGCTACATCTTCATACGTTTCACTAAATACTGAGTTATCAACAATTGGAGCATTATTCGTGGCTTTATCAGTACTATCGGTAGAAATAGTAATAACACCAGTATCTATCGCATCATCGCTATCTGTAGCTTGATAGTGAATATCTTCACTTACCATGGCATCAACTACTTCAACACCTTGTAGGGTCAAATTAGAATTTGATGATGTCGAACCTTCACCATGAATGGTATAAACTCTAATTTGGTCAAAACCGCTATCAAGCTGAATATTGGCGGTAAACTCGCCACTACCATCATAAATACCGTTACTTTCATCATCAAAGGTATAAGGACTTTCACCAACTAAAACCCCATCTTTGAAAAGTAATACTTGAACTTTGGCATCAGCACTGCTGTTTTCTGAATAATTTCCCCAAACACTACCAAAATCCATATTAACTTCAGTTATTACTACCGCTGTGGTATTTGGTGACCCAACATTGCTGAAGTCAATTTCAACATAATCTTTTGTTTTTACATCGATTTCGCTGTTACCAACACCTAAACCTGTTTCTTGAGCAACGTTATCATAATAAAGCGTTTCAGGGGTTAGCGTACTGGTATTATCAGGACTATCTCCGGTAAATTGTCCACCAGAAATAATAACACCACTTGCTAATGTAAATGAGTTAACACTTCCGTTTGAGTAATTTGGAGCAAAGTCTTCTTGAGCATTAAAACTTAAATCGTCATTGATCGATCCATCCAGAACATATTCAATTTGATCTGACTCCGTTAATATTGTCGAAGATGTAATTTCAGTTCTAGTATCTCCATCAACAACATAAAGCGTACCAAACTCTGGCGAATCAGTTATCGTAATGTCTACAAACTTGTTATCTGTATCGTTTTCGTCATCTTCAAGATCACTGACATATGCGTCGAAACTAAATTGAGCGCTAATATCATCAACCAACTGAATGTCAAAATCATTAGCAATAGGATCTACGTTGATAGTGACATCTTGTATTACTTCTGTCTTATTACCTGCAATATCTATTGCTGTTACGGTTAATGCATTTGCTCCTTCATTTAACTGATACGGAAGAGATATGGTGTATTCACCATTCTGATTTGCTGTCACTTCGTCGGTGGTATGAATAACACCATCTTTATCGGTATAAGTAATAGTAACCTTAGCACCAGCTTCAGTTACACCGGTGATATCTGGCGTTGTATTATTCGTTACGGTATCAGAGTTTGAACCTGTATTAGTATTATCTGTAATATCAGAAGTAATACCTAAATCACCATCCCCAACCGTTTCTGTCAGCACTTTAGTATCAACCGTTACATCTTGTGTAGTTGATACGGTATTTCCTGCTGAATCAACAGCAACAATATCAATAAGGTTAGAACCTTCAGCTAAAGCGTGCAAAATTGCGATGGTATAAACACCGTTAGCACTTGCTGTACTCGTAGCTGTGCGTAACGTGTCTGATGCGTCCCTATAGGTAATGGTTACCTTAGCTCCCGCTTCTGTTACGCCCGTAATATCAGGCGTTGCATCATTAGTGATTGTGTCATCATTAGAACCACTATTTGTAGCATCAGTGATATCTGAAGTGATACCAGTATTACCATCGCCATCGGTTTCCGTCAGAACGTCAGTATCAACTGTATGTGTTGATGTCACCTTACTTTCTACGGTATTACCAGCATCGTCACTTGATTTCACAACAACTTCAAACTCGGTATCCTCAGCCAAGTCACTACCCGCAACCTCAGCACTCCAAGTACCATCCTGATTAACTACCGTTTCGTAAGATTGGCCATTGATAATCATAGTAACAACATCATCTTTACTGATGTCACCACCAATTGCGGTACCCGTAACTATTATGGTCTCGCCACTTTCGCTAGCATTAATAACATCATCTTCTGTGATATTAGCAACCGTAACAGCGCCACCTTCTGCTAAGGTATCAATTACCGCAACGTCTTCGCCAGTCTCTGATTCATTTCCATATTTATCCGTTAGCGTTGCAGTAACTTTAATCTCATTACCTTCACCAGGACTTGGGAACGTTGTTGTTATAGTACCAGCGATTAAATGAGCAGCCGTTAAAGTGATCTCTTTTGTTGTGTTACCATCACTTACGGTAATGATCTCACCTTCTAAAGCTCCTATCGGTAAACCAATGCTCACGTCAATATCACCAACTAACTCAGAAGCGCTAATTAAACCATCATTAGGACTACTATCTTCTGTGATCACTACGGTTGGTGCAGCGCCGTCAGTACCAGTCTGAGTATCAACAGTGTGAAGCGATGTAACTTTACTCTCGACTATATTGCCCGCATCATCACTTGAGCTGACAGATACTTCAAATTCGGTATCTGCCGCTAAATCACTACCTTCAACAACCACACTCCAACTACCATCTTGATTAACCGTAGTTTCATAAGATTGCCCATTGATAATCATGGTGACAACATCATCTTTACTTATATCGCCACCTATTGCTGTACCTGAAACCATGATGGTCTCGCCACTTTCGCTAGCATTAATTACATCATCTTCAGTGATATTATCTACAATCACAGAACCTACATTTGCAGAAGTATCTAAAACAAAATCAAGTGTGTTTGAGCCAGACACATTACCTGCAGCATCAGTTTCACGAACTGTAATTGAGTTGTCACCTTCAACCACCGCAGGAGGGATTGTTGACCAACTGCCATCTGCAGCCTGATATTCAACTGTATTGCCAACTTCGCTTGGCGTTACTGTGAATGAACCATCATTCGTTAATAAATCACCATCACTAATACCCGAGTCAGTATCCAATGTGATCGTCGGAGCATTCGGCGCTTGCGTATCAAGCACAAAATCTAATG
>NZ_JAAUWR010000017.1:0-97200 GCF_014694495.1 Aliivibrio sp. S10_S31
TAAGGAGTCCAGGGAAGCTACCTAAACATTATGAAGTATTACTACAGCAAATATCCATGTTTATCCTACCACCTCGAAGAGAAGATAGAAGTTATCCTCGTTGGGTGAAACTGAAACCCAAGAAATATGCAATAAATAAAAAAAATGCCAGTCAGCTTAACTGACTGGCATTACTGCATACTGCAGCCCTTTTTTTGTATAGCGATCAATTAGGTAATGCATTTGGCCTATGATAGGAAAATTGCTTTTTTCCATTGATAATAGAATGTCACAGCCAAACTCAAACCACGCATTGCCATAAATGAAATCATAGCAGCCCAAAGCGCATGATTTCCGCTATCTTGCATTAACCACCAAACAGAGAAGAAGGTTATCATGGCGATAAACATGGAATTTCTCATCTCAGAGCCTTTGGTTGCTCCAACAAAAATACCATCCAACAAGAAACACCACATTGATACCAATGGCATAGCAATTAACCAAGGCAAATAAATCAACGCTGTTTTTTGCACATCTTCAATTGAAGATATCATTGCGATTAACTGATAACCAAATACACCAAATACCAAACTGAGTAAGCTACTTATCACTAAACTCCAAAAAGTCGTACCAATAAGAGAATCCGCTAGCTGAGTTCTACTTTTTGCTCCAATCGCCTTTCCTACCATTGCCTCCATTGCATAAGCAAACCCATCCATACCATAAGAAATCATCATTAAGAAGCTCATTAATACTGCATTTGCAGCAACAATATCTACACCTAATGATGCTCCTTGAAACGTCATAAAAGTAAAGCAAGCTTGTAAGCACAGAGAACGTAAGAATATATCTCGATTTAAATTCAAGAGACGCTTAAAACCCGATAATAAATCAGATAGAGACATAATAAAGCTAGGTAATACGAGCTTATTACTCTGCTTTAAGACAAACCACAAACCGATTACTAATGAAGAATAATCGGCAATGACGGAAGCAAGTGCCGCACCTTCAACTTTCCAATGAAAACCAACCACAAATAAAAGATCGAGAATAATATTAATGCTATTGGTTATGATAACTAGCCACATAGGATAACGAGCATTTTGCGTACCCAGTAACCAGCCCATAATAACTAAATTACTTAATGCTGCTGGCGCACTCCATATACGAATAGAAAAATATTGCTCGGCATAGTGCTTCACTTCAACAGAAGCGTCACTGAATGAAAAAATGATCTGAGAAAGTGGCTGATGAAAAAGCAGTAAAATAAAAGAGAAGCACAGAGCAAGAAAAATACCTTGAGAAAACGTCTGACTCAACGCATTTTTATTTTCTGCACCATAAGCTTGAGCGGTTAATCCTGTGGTTGCCATGCGAAGAAAACCCAATAACCAAAACGTCACACTGATCATTGTGCCGCCCACCGCTACACCACCTAAATACCAAGCATGCTCTAAATGTCCAATAACAGCAGCATCAATTAACCCTAATAAAGGAATAGTGATATTTGATAGCACCATCGGAATGGCTAATGCTAGCACTTGCCGATGTAATGAAAGGTTTCTTAATGAATTCCACATAGGGAGTACCGATAAAAAAAAGTAGCCACATTATTGCTTACTTTCTTATGATCCTAAACCCTGTACCCTTCAATTCATACTCTTGTCATTAAATAGAAACACCCATTCAAATAAGACAAGTATCATTACCAATTCATATGGATCAGCAAAGGAGTAACCCGGTGCTTAAATAATGGGAACTTAACCAACCAACGCTGCCATGCCTTCCAACGAGTACAGTTATGCTCTATAGGTGAAGTAACGGATAGATTTTCAATCCATGGTAACCATCCAGTAAAATCAAGCTTCGGTTGATGTAAACCATGTCGGTATTCAACACTCCCAAGCTTTTTGCCTATGATGGTATTACAGCGATCCCCTGCAACAACGAATAACGCTTCTGCATGATTAAAACGACGACCAAGCAGTTGAATAAATTTAGATAGCTGAGTTTTAGTGCAATCTAACAAAGCTTGCTCACACACAATCATGACAGGCACATTATTAGGTACAGGCAGCTCATCAATCCAATGATCGTCACCAACAGAGCCGCAACGTAAATAATATCGTTCATTGGTATGGAAGAGTTTTTGGCGCCAAAGCAAATTTTCATTAATATCAAGTTCAAGCCAATGACAACGTCCATTATCTAAACGATAAAAACGCGTATCTAAGCCTGCGCCAACATTGACAACCCAGCCAGATGGATTTGATTTTAGAAATTTAGAAACTTGCTGATCACACTGAACCGTCAGTGTTGCATGAAGAAGCTGTTTTTGATCTATATCTCCAGAGAGACATTCAGCAGAAAGGTGACAGCGCTGACAAGCCGCTGCAGCAATAGGGTCATAAATGAGCCCATTGTCGATCATACTTTCACGGCTTCTTAACCAAAGAGGTTGTAATAAACGTGAAGGAATTTTATGGCCGAGGTTCGTCATTATCATCATCCTTAGTGAATAGGATTAAATGATAATAACTATCATTACCACTTGTAAAGATTTATTTCAGCTAAACAAGCGATAATGATGATTATATAATGTCAATCTAGATGATTAGATTGTAATTACATCCAAGTTGTACTTCTGATCACGCCAACAGCAAGACCTTCAATACTTAAACTTTGAGAAGTTAAATCCACTTCAATTGGTGAAAATTCTTCATTTTCGGCATGAAGAAATACCATAGAGCCTTTACGCTCTAAGCGTTTTACCGTTACATCATCATCAACACGCGCAACAACGACTTGGCCATCGCGAACGTCTTGAGTTTTATGAACCGCAAGTAAATCACCATCCATAATTCCAATGTCTTTCATGCTTTCGCCGTTCACGCGTAATAAGAAATCAGCTTGTGGCTTAAACATTCCAGGATCAACTTTATAGTGGCTCTCAACATGCTCTTGAGCAAGAATAGGCTCTCCTGCTGCAACTTGACCAATGAGTGGAACACCCAGTTCTTCATCATGATGATCTGCATCTTGCAGTAAAATACGTATTCCACGAGATGCACCAGGAATAATTTCTATCACCTGCTTACGAGCTAATGCCTTTAAGTGCTCTTCCGCCGCATTCGCTGAACGAAATCCCAACTCACGAGCAATTTCTGCACGTGTTGGTGGCATGCCAGTATCATCAATTTTTGCTTTGATAAGATCAAAGACTTCTTGCTGTCTTGCCGTTAGCGGCTTCATAAATCACCTGTCTGTTTATACAGTTCACTGTGAGTATATACAGCTGTGCTATGCTTTGAAAGACCTATTGATTAAAAATAAGACAAAATCGCTTACTTTTCTGTCATATGACTCATACAATTGCGGATATTCTGTTCATCCCTATTAAAAGGTTTGACCAGTTCTGCTATTCTTGCCTGAAATTGTAAGCATCTATTATACGGCCGACTGCTCGGTACATAACTAAGGCGTTATTGTCATTATGTCTACAGGACACACTATTTATCATTCTTTACTAAAGTTACCACTATCGGTAATGGTGAAGAGTAGCTCGATTCCATCGAATCCTATTGAAGATTTAAACATTGATCTTGAGCGCCCAATTATTTACGCACTACCATTTCGTTCACATGTGGATTTACTTACACTACAAAAAAGTGCCCTAGAACTTGGTTTGCCTGACCCTCTATCTCCTATCGAGATTGAAGGCGTAAAATACCCACGCTATGTATTTACTTCTATCGGACCAAAAATGTTCGATACTGATGACGATCTTCCACAAGAGTCGTTAGACCTATTTAAGATTGTATTAAAGCACCATGCTGATAATCCAGACGCTGATTTCCAACTGATCCCTACCTCTATTTTGTGGGGAAGAAAGCCAGGTAAAGAAGGTACAAGTAAACCTCACTTAATGCCACTTAACGGACCTCAAAAATTTGTCACGTTAATAAAAGCAGGACGAGACTCAACCGTTCGTATTAGCCCAGTGGTATCTTTACGTTACATGGCTGATAACCACGGCTCTGATGAAGCCATTGCACATAAATTAGCGCGTGTTGCAAAAATACACTTTTCTCGCCAAAAATTAGCGGCATCAGGTCCTAACCTACCTAATCGCCAAGCGTTATTTAATCGCTTATTAAAATCACAAGCGATTGAGAAAGTCATTTTAGAAGAAGCAAAAAGTCGAAATGTCGATGTAGAGAAAGTGCGTAAAGAAGCCATGGGTATCATGGAAGAAATCGCTACCAACTTCTCTTATTCTCTAATTAAAAATGGCAACCGTATTTTAAAATGGTTATGGAACCGTTTATATCAGGGATTAAACATCAATAACGCTTCTACTGTGCGTAAATTAGCACAAGAAGGCCATGAGATTGTTTATGTTCCTTGTCATCGTAGTCACATGGATTACCTACTCCTTTCTTATGTTTTATACCATGAAGGTTTAGTTCCACCACATATTGCTGCAGGCATTAACTTAAACTTCTTCCCTGCGGGTCCTATTTTCCGTCGCGGTGGTGCTTTCTTTATTCGTCGTAGCTTTAAAGGTAATCGCCTGTACTCAACCATCTTCCGTGAATATTTAGCTGAGCTTTTTGCAAAAGGATACTCAGTTGAATACTTCAGTGAAGGTGGACGTTCACGTACCGGTCGTTTATTACAAGCGAAAACAGGTATGTTAGCAATGACGGTACAAGCAATGCTACGTGGCTTAAACCGCCCAGTTACCTTAGTACCTGTTTATATTGGTTATGAACACGTAATGGAAGTAACCACTTACGCAAAAGAGCTGCGTGGTAAACGTAAAGAAAAAGAAAATGCAGGTCAGGTATTACGTACACTACGCAAACTACGTAATTTCGGACAAGGTTACGTTAACTTTGGTGAGCCTATCTCATTAAACCATTACTTAAATGAGCATGCTCCAAATTGGTCTGAATCGATCAACCCGATTGAACCACAGAAACCAGAATGGATGACACCAGTCGTAAACGGCATCGCTAATAAGATGATGACACATATTAATGATGCAGCGGCAGCTAACGCATTAACATTATGTGCAACCGCTTTACTTGCTGCAAACCAACGAGCACTAAGTAAGGAAGACTTAACTGAACAATTAGATTGTTACCTGCAAATTCTACGTAATGTTCCATACTCAGCAACGGCAACTGTTCCAAGTGAAGATGCTGACGCTTTACTAGAACATGCCATTAAGCTGGATAAGTTTGTTATTGAGAAAGATACGCTAGGTGAGATTGTTTCATTAGATCGTAACCAGTCTCTACTGATGACTTACTATCGAAATAACATTATCCATCTATTTGCACTACCATCATTGATTGCAAAACTCGTCGTTCACCATGACACGATTACCGTAGAACAAATTCAGGACCAGATAAAATTAATTTATCCTTTCCTAAAAGCGGAATTGTTCTTACATTACAAAGAGGAAGAATTGACCTCTATAGTAAATAATCATATTGATGAATTAGTTCAACAAAATCTGATTTTACGTGATGGTGATACACTGCAACTGTGTAATACAAATATTCGCAAATTGCATTTACTTGCTCATACCATTTCAGAAACTCTACAGCGCTATGCTATCGCACTAACGCATCTTCAAGCATCACCAGATTTGGGCAAAGATGAATTAGAAGAGCAAAGCCAAATCATGGCTCAACGTTTAAGTCGTCTACATGGTATCAACGCACCTGAGTTCTTTGATAAAGGTGTATTCTGCATTCTGTTTAATACTCTAAAAACAGAAGGATACCTTGATGAAGATGGCGCAGCAGTGTTAAGTAAAGTTGAACCGTTATCGCAAGATATCGCACACCTTCTTACTCCTGAAATTAAGCTAACGATTCATGCAGTAATGACAAAAGAAGACTAATTTAACGTCCCTTTCTTTAAATACAAAAAAGCCAGTATGATATTAGTCATACTGGCTTTTCTTTTAAAACAACACTTTAAATTAATATCAATCACAGTAAGTAAGTGAGCAGAAATAGCGAAGAAAAAATGCTTGAGAACAAGGCAGAATTTTTCGATAAGTAGTTATTCTACAATCAAAAGTTCTAACGTAATTATCGAACATTTTAACAAGCTAGAGCGATCAGTTATTGACTACGATTGGTATAACACACTTGCACTGATAGCAATAAAAATCAGTCCACCGACATAGTTATTATTTAAAAACGCTTTAAAGCAAGCTTCCCTTTCACGTCCTTTTATTAACCATTGCTGATACACAAAAAATCCAGCAGCCGCTAATATTCCCCAATAATAAATACCAGAAAGCGCTAATTGAGAGCCTAATACGATCAATAATGCCAATACCGATAACTGCAATAAACCGATAATCGTTTTATCATAGCGTCCAAACAAAATGGCTGTTGATTTAATACCAATCTTTACATCATCATCTCTGTCCACCATTGCATACTGTGTATCGTAGGCGATCGTCCACAATGCATTAATCACAAACAGTAACCACGCTTCAGGTGGTACCTGATTTGATTCTGCTGCGTATGCCATTGGAATTGCCCAGCTAAATGCTAGTCCAAGTACAAACTGAGGGAGATACGTCACTCGTTTCATAAAAGGGTAAGCAATGGCAAGAACAATACCGATACCAGATAGCATAATCGTTAAGGTGTTCATGGTTAAAACAAGAAGAAAAGAACACACAACCAAAACAGCAAAAAGAGACAACGCTTCTTTTGAAGAGATAACTCCAGAAGGCAATGGACGATTAGCCGTTCGTTTTACATGACCATCCACTTTACGGTCCGCAAAATCATTAATCACGCACCCCGCAGAACGCATAAAAATTACACCTAATACAAATACAATAAGTACATGCCAATCAGGTAATCCATCGGCTGCTAAAAATAAAGCCCATAATGTTGGCCATAAAAGTAATAGAGAACCAATTGGACGATTCATTCGGGTCAATTGCCAAAACGCCTCTGCTTTTGACATATTCATGATTCCACTTCCTTTGAATAAATGGGTGCTTCTGGTAAAAATAACTCTGCAACTAGCATGGGTTTATTATTCATCCATAATCGAGAACGACGAGCAAACAACTCTCCTCTTTCTGTCATTATTTTTCCTACTTGTAATTTATCTCTATGTGCACTTTGAGCACTAAATACAGTAATACCTAGAGGTGTATGACCTTGACGAGTTAAATCATGCGGTTGATCTTGCAATGATGATAACGGAATTAATGTTCTACCATAAACCCATGACTGCTGATCGCCTTTTAAGATAACTTTTCGACGCAAACACACTTCTCCGCTAAGAAGATCTTTCTCTTCTACGGTTAATTTATTTGGGTTCACATGGGTATTATCCAATACCGATACCGATAACACATGGCAATGTTGCTCTAAACGACGTGATAGTGAATCTAATCCTAGCAACCAATAACGCTGCAGATCGTTACAACACTCAAATGTATCGGCCTCTTGCCACTGCACTCTTTTTAGTACAGAAGCACACCAAGAATTGATATCTGACATATTCTCTATAACATCTTTCACATATATTGCTTATATTGAAAGATTGTAGTTAATTTTTTCTCACAACTGCCGACTATTGTATCAAGTAATAAAATAAATTGACTGATGAATGGATTAGAAAATGACAAAGAAATCATTATTTGCAGGGTTACTGCTGATTATTAGCCAAATATTCTCTCCTGCGATCCACGCAGAAGAAGAAGTCGCTCCTCAAATGGGCTACTTTACACTGGCACCAGATTTAACAACGAATTTTGTAACAACAGGAAAAAAGCTAGGTTACATCCAAATTCGAGTAGATATTCTTGTTGCAGATAACCGAGATTTACCGCAATTAGAGCGTCACAACCCACAGATCCGAAACGCATTAGTTGAAGTATTAGGACAACAACCAGAACAAAGAATTAAATCCCTTGCGGGTCGTGAAGAAATTAGAAAAGAGTGTTTAACTGCAATTAATGAACTGTTGCTTGCAGAGACAGGAAAAACGTTAGCCGTTGATTTACTGTTTACCAAATACATCTACCAATAACCATTTGGTACCAGATATTTTCATTTATCTGTGTCGATATAGAATGAGCGAGGTAATCATTACCTCGCTCATTTTTTTTAACTCAATGAAGATCTTTTAAAGCGACTATCAATACCTGCAATCACACATCCCGTAATTAAACCGGCTAAATGTGCAGTATTTGCAATGGCCATAAAAGGTTGTACATAACCAAGAACTAGCCAAACAAGCATAAAACCAACTATAGGTTTAGAAACTGAAACGCCTCTCTCTGGCGCTAGCCAGCCAATAAACCAAGAATAACCAAGTAGCGCATACACCACACCAGATAGCCCACCAAAATTAGCACCTTCTACCCAGAACTGACCTAAACCAGAAAACAGTGCAGAAAATAAAAACAGTTGTACTAACTTAGTGCGACCTAATCGTAATTCAATATCCCCACCTAACTGCCACCACCACAACAAGTTAAAAATTATGTGTGTCGCAGAAAAGTGCAGCAATGCATGTGAGAACCAGCGCCATACTTCAACACTTTGTCCTTGATAGGCAGGAAAGTGTAATGCTTGGAAAATCGAGTTATTCCAACCTAATTGCTGCAAAGCAAAAATCACAATACACACAAGCATAATCGACAACGTAAAGATCCCGGCTTTCGCTTTGATCATTTTGATGAGATTAGGCGAACCATATGCAAATTTTGCCGTTCGTGTATCCGCCATATCCCATGATGCTGATTGGTATTTAACATCATTAGGGTTACGTAAAAATGCCTGTAATTCTGATTCGACTTCCAGTAAATAAGCATCATCAGAAACAACCCATAAAGCAAACTGCCCATCTCCTTCAGGCATCATTCTGATATCGATATGTCTTGATGCCATATAATCAATAAATGCCTGTCCTGCTCTGGGGTTTGATAATGCGATTAATCTTTGCATATGCTTTTATTTCTCCACAGGTAACCCTGCTTTATGCCAACCTTCAAATCCACCATCAACACTATAAACTTCTTCATAGCCTTGATTCACTAAATACTGAGCTGCACCTTGGCTACTATGTCCGTGATAGCACATAACCAACACCGGCTGTTCAAAATCAACCTCATTCATTAATTCAACGATCGTGTCGTTCGTTAAATGAAATGCATTTTCTACATGCCCTCTAATGAAGGATTGTGGATCCCTAATATCTACCAATACAGCATTAAGATCTTGCTGCTTTAACTTTTCCTGAGCGTCTACTACTGATATATGTTGAAACTGATCCATTATGAGCCTTTCTCTCTATTTTTTATTTATTGTACTCTCGATTAACCACAAGAAAAACACAGAGTACGTAAGGGTTAAACAAAGTTATCCACATAGTTATTATCCACACATTTTTTTAGGCTATTTTTAGTTGTTTAATTTTTACTCACCTGTGGAGAAAGCTGTGAATTACGTTGATAAAGTAGTTTATGAAAAAGTGATCCACTACATGTAGTAAAGATCCTTTTTAAAGTGTGGATATAAATTCTGTTGCTAAGCTATCGTGTTATCTAGGTTTTACTAAATTCAATCAAGATCTAAACAGATAACTCCCTACTTATACACAAGATATTTTTATTATAATCCATCGAATTAATCAAACTCTTGATCATACCAATACGGTTAGATTAGATATTCCACTCAATTACTGACGTTTCTATTACATTTAGGTATAAAAAAAGGCTGAACTCTTTCAAGTTCAGCCTTCTTTAAAATTCTTATTGTAATTAAAGAACGTCGCCAACGGCATCCTTCAATTTTTTCATCGCATTCTTCTCAAGTTGACGAATACGCTCCGCCGATACTTGATAAGTATCCGCTAACTCTTGCAGTGTCGCTTTCTCATCAGCTAACCAACGAGATTGAACAATATGCTGACTACGCTCATCTAACGTCGCAATCGCATTTGCTAAACGATTATTTGTATAATCTTCCCAGTTATCTTCTTCTAAAGAGTAAGCAACATCTGATTGCTTATCTTCTAGATAGTAAACTGGTGCAGTAAACGCCATATCACGGTCGTCATCTTCTGCAGGAGCTTCAAACGTTGAGTCTTGAGCAGCAAGTCGTGCTTCCATCTCTCTAACTTCAGACGGTGCAACACCAAGATCTTTTGCAACCGCTTCAACTTCACCGTTGTTAAACCAACCTAAACGTTTTTTATTCTTTCTTAAATTAAAAAACAATTTACGTTGTGCTTTGGTCGTTGCTACCTTCACAATACGCCAGTTTCTCAATACGTATTCATGAATTTCAGCTTTAATCCAGTGCACAGCAAAAGACACTAAACGCACACCTACTTCAGGGTTAAAACGTTTTACTGCTTTCATTAAGCCTACGTTACCTTCTTGAATAAGATCCGCTAAAGGTAGGCCGTAACCTGAATAACCACGGGCAACATGTACGACGAAACGAAGATGAGATAGGATCAGCTCTTTCGCTGCCTCTATTTCTTCTTTGTAGTGTAAACGCTCCGCTAGCTCACGTTCCTCTGCCACAGTTAACATTGGGTAACTATTAACAGATCGTAGATAGCTATCGATACTATCTTGTGAAACGACAGCCATTGAATACATTTCTTTCGACATTCAAATCCCCATTTATATCTTGGTATTACTTAACTTAACCTTGCAATAATGTACTTAAAGTAAACAGACTGCAAGTGAAAGGCGGAAAATTATCCACACTTTATTGACTAATTTCTGTTAAGTAAGTTCAGTTTTTAACAAAACAAAAACAAAAAAGCCGCTAATTCAATCAATTAGCGGCTTAAGATCTTATTTAAAACAAAGATCGTTTTCTTTTATACCGGTTCAATTTCTTTTAAATGACGCAACACTGAAATTCGAGCCGCTAGTAGACCTAAAAATGACGATAACATAAGCAATAGCAAACTCTCATCCCACGTTAAACCAACTAAACGAAAGATACTATCGTAAAGTACAGCCACATTATCTACCGCTCCATTTAGAGTAACCGTAATAATTGCAGTTAATAGCCAAGCAACAAAACCACCTAATAGACCAAACCACATACCCGTGTATAAATAAGGGCGTAAGATAAAAGTATTGGTTGCACCAACTAATTTCATTACTTGGATTTCATCTTTTTGCTCTAATACATTAAAACGTAATGTATTACCTACAATCAAAAAGACAGCAACAAACATTAGAATAGCCAATGTCGTTGCGACTACGACAGCTACGTGTTTAATGGCATCCAATCGAGCTAACCAATCATCATCCAAACGAACTTCGTTTACATAAGATTGCTGCTTCAAACGATTAACGAGCTGGTTTACTTGTTCTGTACCTTGCCACTCTGTTTTCGGTGAAACAATTAACACTGCGGGTAACGGATTGCTATCTAATAGTGTTAGTGCTTGCTCAAAACCTGAATGCTCACTCAGCTCTTTTAACCCCTCTTGTGGAGAGATGTATTGAACAGCTTCAATCTCTTTCCAGCGTTCTAGCTCGCTCTTTAAGGTTTGAACTTTCGTTTCTGCAACATCTTGTTGTAAGTACAAACTGACTTGCGAAGGCGCTTGCCATTTTGAAGCGACAATCGTTAAGTTTTTACCAATTAAGTACATACTTGAAGGTAAGGTTAATGACATAGCAATCACCGCTAATGTCAGCATATTACCTAAAGGACGACGTAATAGTTCTTGAAAAGAAAGCTTGGCTTGTTTTTTATGAGTAGCCCAGAAACCGTCATTTGATGCACCTTGAGTATTTTTAGGTTTACGCTTAGCCATGATCAGCAACCTCGCGTAAACACCCTTGGTGTAAATCAAAACGACGGTACTTATTACCACCAATTAATGATAAATCATGAGAAGCCATTAATACGCTTACTCCCACACGATTAAATTCAGCAAAAAGATTAAACACCTGACGAGATAACTGTGGATCTAAGTTACCTGTCGGTTCATCAGCCAATAACAACATAGGTTTATTTACAACCGCACGAGCAATACCCACACGTTGTTGTTCACCACCAGACAATTGCATAGGGTAACTTTTTGCTTTATCTAATAACCCAGTTTTATCTAATGCTGCCGAGACTCGGCGCTTAATATCATTTTCTCGTACTGATTCAACGCGCATTGGTAATGCAACATTATCGAAAACAGTACGATTCATCAGTAATTTATGATCTTGAAAAACGATACCGATATTACGACGTAAAAATGGAATATCTTGATTCGAAATTTTTGTAATATCATGACCATTAAATAAGATCTTGCCATCACTTGGACGTTCAATTGCACAGATCAGTTTCAACAACGTACTTTTACCAGCCCCTGAATGACCACTCAAAAAAGCCATTTCACCTCTATTTAAATGAAAGTTTACTTTTTGTAATGCTGGACGACCACCTCGATAGGCTTTCGACACTTGCTGAAATCGAATCACGCGCTATTCCTCACGACTAAATAATGCTTCAATAAAATCTTGCGCCACAAATGGACGTAAATCATCAATGCCTTCACCGACACCGATAAAACGGATTGGAATTTGGAATTGATCCGCAATAGAGAAAATAACACCACCTTTTGCTGTACCGTCCAATTTCGTTAATGTAATTCCAGTTACTGGAGCAACATCACTGAACAATTTAGCTTGGCTAATGGCATTTTGGCCCGTACCCGCATCTAAAGTTAACATGATCTCATGCGGTGCTGATGGGTCAATTTTCTTCATTACACGAACAATTTTACGCAATTCCTCCATTAAGTTACTCTTATTTTGGAGACGACCTGCAGTATCAGCAATAACAACATCAACTTTACGTGCTCGTGCAGCTTCAATCGCATCATAAATAACAGACGCACTATCAGCTCCAGTATGTTGAGCAATCACAGGAACATCATTACGCTGACCCCAAACCTGAAGTTGCTCAACAGCCGCTGCACGGAACGTATCGCCCGCCGCCAACATGACCGACTTACCTTCATTTTGGAATTGTTTTGCTAACTTACCGATCGTTGTTGTTTTACCAACACCATTTACGCCAACCATTAAAATCACGTGTGGCATATTTTTTTCATCAATTTCCAGAGGTTGTTCAACTTTAGCTAAGATTTCAGCCATTTCTTCTTTTAGTAAACCATATAATGCTTCACCATCTTTAAGATCTTGCTTACTCGCTTTTTCAGTTAGACTATCAATAATTCTAACTGTCGTGTCCATTCCCACATCGGCAATTAATAACTGCTCTTCAAGCTCTTCAAACAGTTCATCATCAATTTTTTTACCGCTAAATAAACCAAAGAATCCTGCACCAATATTCTCTTTTGTGCGTTGCAAACTACGCTTTAAGCGAGCAAAGAAGCTTTCGGTTGGTTTTTCTTGAACTTCTTCGACTTTAATTACAGGCTCAGCCTCTAATTCTGCTTCAGGTTCTTTCTCAGTAACAACTTCTTCCGCTTCTGTCGTTTCTTCAGCTTGTACCGTTACTTTCTCACTTTCTTTAGGCTGTTCAAGCTCTGCATCTTCCACTACACTCTCTACGGCACTATCATCTTTAGATGGAGCCTGAGAAAGCGTTTCTGCATTTTCTTCTACTGATTGTTGTTCTACTGCTGGTTGTTCGGCTTTTTCTTCATCACCAAAACCTAACCAAGACAATAATCCGCGTTTCTTTTTGCCTGTCATTGGGAAATCCTAGAATTAAATTGGTACAATTTTCTCGTATACTATCACTTTCTGAGCGGTCAAAAAATCTATGGTTAAACGTAAACAACACTCACCTCGCACTTCTGGCACAAATGGTCGCTCAGGAAGCATTCGTATTATCAGTGGACGCTGGCGCGGACGCAAACTTCCAGTACATGATGCAGAAGGGTTACGACCAACCACGGACCGTGTAAAAGAGACTGTTTTTAACTGGTTAGCACCTGATATTCCTCGAGCTCGTTGTTTGGATCTTTTTTCTGGTAGCGGCGGTTTAGGTTTTGAAGCCGCTTCTCGTGGTGCTGAACACGTAGTAATGCTTGAGTTAAATAAACAAGCTCATGCACAACTTAAACAAAATGCAGAGAGTTTAAAAGCAGATAATATCGAAATTCATCATACCGATGCATTGACGTTTTTAAATCAAGCTGCAACTCCATTTGATGTTGTCTTTATTGATCCTCCATTTAGAAAAGATTTATTAGAAGAAACCTTAACAAAATTAGAAAATAATGGATGGTTAGCGGCAAACGCTATGATATACATTGAAGCAGAAAAAGAGTTAAGCTCATTGCCTGTTCCTGCCCATTGGCATCTAAGCAAAGACAAAACCGCAGGACAAGTTACCTTCAAATTATATGAAAGAGAGGAATAGATGAAAGGATTGATCATTCTTGCTAAAGCGGCCATTGCCTTTGTGTGGTTTATTTTAATTTTAAATTTCTTTATGCCATTTCCAGGTAAAGCAGCCATTGCTCTTTACATCATGACTGCATTTTTATTTATGATGCATGGTTTGCAGATGCTTATCTTTATTGGCGCTTTTGGCGATAAAATATCAATGAGCCGTTGGGAAAAGTGGTCAATACTCATCTTTGGTGTATTTGCTTTATTAGACATCAGAAAAAAACACATGATGTAAAACACCCACTATAAATAGATTATTTTAAAAGGAGCGCTCAGCTCCTTTTTTTATACTACGACTCCACCTCTTCAACTCATTTTTAATGGGTATCTATGCTACCATTGCCGATATTCTTCTGAACTTTAATCTTGGTACACATTTATGGATACGCTTTCTGCCGCTGTCATGCTTTTTCTAATAATGGACCCTATGGGTAACTTACCTGTATTTACAGCCATTCTTAAACACGTAGAAAAAAAGCGTAGACGTATAATTTTAATCAGAGAGCTACTTATTGCCTTGGCAATTATGATGGCATTTCTGTTTATGGGGGAGCAAATCCTGAATTTCTTAAGCCTTAAAAAAGAAGCGGTATCTATTTCTGGTGCCATTATCTTATTCTTAATTGGCTTAAAAATGATTTTCCCACCAGAGGGAGGATTAGGAGCAAGTTTAGGTGCTGGCGATGAACCTTTAATTGTACCACTTGCAATCCCTATGATTGCTGGTCCTTCAATTCTTGCTACATTATTACTTTTAGCTCACCAAGAGCCAGATCGTATGCTTGATTGGAGCCTTGCTTTATTAGGTGCATGGTCAGCAACAACTGTTATTTTAATGTTTTCTGAAATATTCCAACGCGTGGTTGGTGAGAAAGGGTTAGCAGCAATAGAACGCTTAATGGGTATGCTATTACTTATGATATCGGTACAAATGTTCTTAGACGGCATCATGAGCTACTTCAGCCATATTTAATCTAAACCATCACTTTCAAATAAAAAGGTCGCTATATGCGACCTTTTTATTTACACCAATATAATTAATGGTGACACATGCGCTCAGGGTTTGCTGTAAGCCCTTCTTCCGTTGCGACAATCTTCTTTTTAGATAGTAAAAAATCAAGCAACTCAGCCAACGTTAAATCTTGTTGGCTACAAGTATGAAAACAAACCTCAGAACCAAATTCACTCTCTATTTTCTCTTCCAATTGAGCGCGTGGTAACGGCTCTTTAGAATCAATAAGAATATTTAAAACAACATGACCATGGATATCTTGTTTCATTTCACTTTCTCATCATTTATTAAAGACCGTCTTAGCATACCAGATAACAACGGTTAGCTTTATGCTTTCTATTTTTATCGATAAATAGCTCATAGAAAGCAATAGTAAGCCAAAACAACTAAAAGAATAGCCCATATTAAAAAAGACTATTTTATCGACAAGATAAAAAACATAAAAACAAAAGATAAAACACAACAAATACAACAAGTTAAATGATGTATATATTAATTTTTCATATATATAAAAGTAACTTATAACCAGTGTAATATGATTTTTTATTAGAAAAATATGCTCTTTAGAATCTAATGATATAAAAGTCACTTAAAAGCCGATCATATTGAAGCAATAAAAAAGGCAAAATTGAAAGTAGAGCAAGATATCGCACCTAAACTCTAAAATCACAACTAAAATAGGTGATTAATAAACAAACCATAAAAAACCCAATTAAAACAAGCAAAATCAACGGCTTAAATCAAGTTAACATGAATTAAACACAAAAAACCACAATAACAACAGACAAAAACACACCTTAACCAAGGAGGTAATGGGCACTATTGTCATAGAAAAGTTATTTTTTTAAGCTTTAGAGCAATCAGTGCTTGATCAATAACCAAAAACGGTGTTATTCTATTTGTCAAGCAATGATAGATGACATTAGAGGAGCATAGTAATGATTACTTCATCGCAAAAACAAGGACTTATGATGATCGCAGTAGTTGTTGGACTAATGACTCTGCCAATGATGTACTAATCTACATTCAAATAAGTTCATATAAAAAAACGGACGCATTTGCGTCCGTTTTTTTATATCTAAAATATAGCACTTAAAATAAATGCTTAATATTTTCCCAATGAATCATATAGATAGCTAAAGATATCAAGGTAGCAATCAATACGATCCCCCCCACCAATTTCCATAAAAATCGACTGGCTCTTGGGGTCAAAATATCATTCATTTCTTTACACGTAGCTTTGAAAGCGGATTTATCTTCTAACTTATACCCTTCTTCGTGCACAACTTTGTTTCGCATAGTTGCAATAAAGTGTAATTTCTTAATCACTTCATGAGGAAGACGTTCCTCACAACTACTAATAAGCTGATGAAGTCCTTTTCCTTCTGCGTGATAATGTGTCTTTAATAAAGATTCAATTTTACGACTTTGCTTCACAACAAGATCAATATCAGACATATCACTCTCCTAATCTTTGACTCTGAAATCTCTTTCTACTTTATACCATGCAAATGCGAGTTTCTCTTTCTGATCCTTCAGATTATTATCTTTAGTACACAGTAAAATAATAGGGGATAATTTTAAGATAATGTTCGAGCTAGATCTCAGTTCGTCTCTTGATTTCTACTTCTAAAGAAAAGATACATAAAATAACTAGAAAACCCGCACAAACTCGATAAATACTCCTTATCTATCTTTCTATAAAGAGTAGAATAATGATGAACTTATGTATTTACTTGCACGTTTAAGGAAAATCATGCCTGTTACTTATATTATTTTGTTACTTATCTTTATTTTTGCTGCGGCATTTTTATTTAAACGCTTCCAAAGCAAATATATCTTAGGAGAAAATGCCCCTGAGATGACGGCCGAAGTAACTATTTTAGATAAGCAAATAGTTGAAATCCCAGACACTCAACCCGGAGAAGAAGATCAGGAATTTTGGATTTATGTACAAAAAGGACGATTTGGACCAAAACGAGAATTTGAAGTCGGCGTCCATTATTTTCATGCTCTAAATCCAGGAGATAAAGGTATAATGACTTATCAAGGGCGTAAATTTCATCACTTTGCCTTAAAGCGAGATTAAAGAAATACTAGGGAACCACTTATGACCAATACCATGCTTTCTGCCATTCCATTAACCTCTCTTGCTGGTGTGGGAGCAAAAGTCGCAGAAAAGCTCGAAAAAATAGGATTGGTCTCCATTCAAGATTTACTTTTCCACCTCCCATTACGCTATGAAGATCGAACACGTGTATATCCAATGGCACGTGTTCACTCTGGTTTGTTTGCCGCAGTGCAAGGCAAAGTCATGTCTTGCGATATGCAATTTGGCAAAAGAAAAATGTTACTGGTAAAAATCAGTGATGGAAATGGCACTATTACCCTACGCTTTTTTAATTTTAATGCGGGCATGAAAAACAGCTTTAGTGAAGGCAAACTCGTTCATGCTTATGGCGAAATTAAACGTGGAGGCAGTGGTTTAGAAATTGTTCATCCTGAATATCAATTTCATGTGCCATCCCAGCCACTTGAAATTGAAGCAAGCTTAACGCCTGTCTACCCAACAACGGACGGATTACGTCAAAATACATTACGTAGCCTAACTGACCAAGCCTTAGAGTTATTAGATAAAGCTGCGGTTACTGAGCTTTTACCACAAGGTTTATACAATAACCAAATCACCCTTAATCAAGCGCTTCATATTATTCATCGTCCAGATCCATCAATAAACCTTGATGCATTTGATGAAGGTAAACATCCTGCTCAACAACGCCTCATTATGGAAGAGTTGTTGGCTCAAAATTTATCTATGTTGTCTGTTCGCAGTAAAGGACAACAAGAAGATGCGTTACCATTAGCAACACTAACTAACTTAAAGCAAAAACTATTAGCACAGCTTCCTTTTACTCCAACTAACGCCCAACAACGTGTTGTCGCTGAGATCGAACAAGATTTAGCAAAACCTCACCCAATGATGCGATTAGTACAAGGTGATGTAGGTTCAGGTAAAACCTTAGTTGCAGCATTAGCAGCGGTACAGGCTATCGAACATGGCTATCAAGTCGCTTTAATGGCTCCGACGGAATTACTCGCAGAACAACACGCCGCTAACTTTGCACATTGGTTTGAATCGATGGGAATTACTGTTGGTTGGCTTGCAGGTAAACTAACAGGTAAAGCGAAAGAAAAAGAATTAGAACGCATAGCCAGTGGCGAGGCGAAAATGATAGTGGGTACTCACGCACTGTTTCAACAAAATGTAGAGTTCCATCATCTTGCTCTGGTTATTATTGATGAACAACATCGTTTTGGTGTTGATCAACGCTTAGAACTGCGTGAAAAAGGCCAAAAAAATGGAGCCTATCCACATCAATTAATCATGACAGCGACACCGATACCTAGAACGCTAGCCATGACGGCTTATGCTGACTTAGAAACCTCTGTTATTGATGAGCTTCCTCCGGGTAGAACACCGATTCAAACGATAGCGGTTCCAGATACACGTCGTGATGAGATAGTAAACAAAGTTCGTAGTGCGTGTATGAACGATGGTAGACAAGCCTACTGGGTTTGTACTCTTATTGATGATTCCGAAGTATTAGAAGCCCAAGCCGCTTCAGACACCGCAGAAGCGTTACGCCTACAACTACCCGAACTAAACATTGGTTTAGTGCACGGCAGAATGAAACCAAAAGAAAAACAGCAAATAATGCAGGAATTTAAAGAAGGGAACCTGCATTTGTTAGTGGCTACTACGGTTATCGAAGTGGGGGTAGATGTGCCTAACTCAAGTTTAATGATCATTGAGAACCCTGAGCGCTTAGGGTTAGCACAGCTGCACCAATTACGTGGGCGTGTGGGCCGAGGTTCTGTTGCAAGTCACTGTGTACTCTTATATCACTCGCCATTATCAAAGACCGCACAAAAACGCTTAAGTGTTTTACGAGAGAGTAATGATGGCTTTGTGATTGCCCAACGTGATTTAGAAATTCGAGGGCCAGGTGAATTGCTTGGAACCAAGCAAACAGGTTTAGCTGACTTTAAAATTGCTGATTTAGTTCGAGACCAACACCTAATACCAGAAGTACAACGCATTGCTCGTCACCTACACGATAACTACCCACAAAATGCGAAAGCCATTATTTTACGTTGGTTAGGGGAACGAGACATTTACTCGAATGCGTAAATAATTCCCTTCTCATAAATAGCAGATACAAAAAAGGTGAGTAACTACTCACCTTTTCTTTATTGCAATTAAACTTACAATTAGTAGTAAGAGTGCTCACCACGATCATGCTCAGTTAAATCTTTAACTGCTGTTAATTCGCCTTCGAATTGAACCAATAGTTCTTTTTCGATGCCTTCTTTTAGTGTCACATCAACCATTGAACAACCATTACAACCACCACCGAACTGAACGATAGCAACACCTTCATCGTTAATTTCCATCAGGCTAACATGGCCACCGTGACCAGCTAATTGTGGGTTAACTTGAGTTTGAATTGCGTATTCAACACGTTCAAATAATGGTGCATCATCGGCTACTTTACGCATTTTCGCATTAGGTGCTTTAAGAGTAAGCTGAGAACCCATCTTGTCAGTAACATAATCAATGTCAGCATCTTCAAGGAATGGTAGGCTTAACTCATCAACGTATGCTGATAATTTTTCAAACTTCAGCTCAGTATCATTCGCTTCTACTGCTTCTGGTGGACAGTAAGATACGCCACACTCTGCGTTTTGAGTACCCGGATTAACCACGAATACACGGATGTTTGTCCCTTCTGGCTGCTGTGCTAGAAGTTTTGCAAAATGCTCTTGGGCACTTTCAGTAATATTGATTGAAGACACAAGTAATACCTGACTAATTTAGTATGATTAAGGATTGTACTCTGAAAAGAAATAATTTTCGAGTATCGTAGTCAAATTATAGCAATCTTAATAATCAATTTATCAAGATTTGGTCTAATTATTTACATGTAAGAATTTTATTCCACGGTAAATTTTCGTCACCGAGAACAATAAAATTCGGATTTTCTAATGACTCTCGTTCATTATAAGACAGTGGTTCAAGCTCTGTAGATAAGATGCGACCTCCCGCCTCTTGAACAATACACTGCGTTGCTGCGGTATCCCATTCACCAGTTGGACCTAATCGTAAATAACAATCCACTGCACCTTCTGCGACCAAACAGGCTTTAAGCGCAGCTGACCCCAATGGAACCAAATCGTAATTCCAATCAGAGCTCATACAACGTGTTATGTTATTGATATCTTGACGTCGACTGATCGCTATCGCAATTGGCTGTTTTTCATCTTCATGCTTTAACGTACTAATACGAACACTTTCATCCATATCAGGAATTTTCCACGCCCCTTTCCCTTCATAAGCGTAGTATGTAACACCTGAAACAGGACCATACACAACTCCCATTACCGGACGATTATTTTCAACTAAAGCAATAATCGTAGCAAAATCACCACTGCGCGCGATGAACTCTTGCGTACCATCAAGAGGGTCAACGAGCCAATAACGTTCCCATTGAGCTCGTTGCTCTAAAGATATCCCTGCATCTTCTTCAGAAAGGATAGGAATATCTGGTGTTAATTGAGAAAGTTTTTCGATAATTAATTTATGAGCGGCAAGATCGGCACTGGTCACTGGAGTTTCATCTGATTTAATGAACTCTTCGAAATCTCCTTTCTCGTATATATCGAGAATAAGTTGACCCGATGCACGTGCAATATTGATCACCTCAGGGATAAGGTGAGAAAGTGTAGAATCCATCAATATTACTCCTTAGCTAAAAATTGTTGAGCAAGTAATAGTGCGGTAATGCATCTTGCCTCTGAAAAATCAAGATGATGCAATAACTCAGATGCTTGAGCTAAAGGCCATCTAACTACATCTAAAGGCTCAGGCTCATCACCTTCTAATCGCTCTGGATATAAATCTTGAGCCAGAATTAATGTCATTTTGCTTGAGAAATAAGAAGGGGCTAATACAATTTCTTTCAATGGTGTGAGTACTTTTGCACCAAAACCAATCTCTTCTTTTAGCTCTCGATTTGCCGCTTCTAACGGGGTCTCTCCTGGATCAATCAATCCTTTTGGAAAACCAAGCTCGTAACTTTCGGTTCCAACAGCATATTCACGAACCAAAAGTAAATCACCTTGCTCTGTTACAGGCACCATCATGACAGCATGACGACCGCTTGGTTTCATTCGTTCATAGGTACGTTCTACACCATTAGAAAAGCGCAAATCAACCGATTCAATACAGAATAGATTGGATTTGGCTTCAATGCGTGTATCCAAAATCGTTGGCAACTGTTTTTTAGCCATCGTTTTTCCTTTATAGACGTCCTGAGTATGTCACTCTATATTGCCCTTTTGCATCCGGCTTGCCTACCCATTTTAACTGACTTCTTAAACTTGAAGGAAAATTCGCTTCAGGTTTAAACCAACCACTTACTTGATAAGAACGATTTGGATTAAGGGTAACATCAAATTGACTCGCGACATCTTTTGATGATTGTTTACTCACGACACTAATTTTGCTGTCATTACAAGTGACATCAGCAATCACGGTTTCAGGGTCAATATTACCTAATGGTGAAACTACCTTGCCACCAGACCACACCACTTCACCGATTGCTTGTTTACACCAAGGCTGACCTTGTTGATAAGATTTCACACTGATCTCTGCTTGACCTTGTAATGAGATAGGAACCGCCATCGGCAAATGTTTCATTGCATTTGCTATCGGGAAAGAAAGCACTAAATTCTCAGCATAAGCCCCCATAGATACGCTATAACCAACCGTGCCTTTTCCACGTAAATCTAATTCACTACCACGACCAAAACGCACATCAAATACAGCATGACCTTTAAGAATGGCAAGTGGATCAATTACCCATTGAACTTGGCCATAGTTCATTCGTTGAAAGGATAATGAATCAACTTGTCCTTTCCATGGTGTCCCTGAAAGTCCGGTTAACTCTAATCCTCTTACTTTAGGTGCTTGCTCTACAACCCACTGAATTGGGATATGTAATAACGCACTAAAAGTAAAAAAAGTAGAAAATACGGTCGCGATTAATAACTTAAACTTCATGATGCCTCTCGAGTTAATTGAAGACGGTTCACTTCAACCACGCCTTCCACATCAGTTTTATTTAAATCTAAAAATTGTACATTTATTCCTTGAGAATCGCGTAAAAATGCCAACCAATTAACCAAAGAATTAAAAGGTAAAGGTTTTACCCACACTTGCATTTGTTCGCCACGAGGTTGCATACGAATCAACTCAATTTTAAATTGACGAGTACTGCTTGGTATCACCTGATTCATTGGACGAATTGCAGATTGTGAGCTAGAAGATGCCCCGCCTCTTAATGTAATGATCGTATCAGCTTTTTTCTGCACCCACGCTAATAAGTTACGTTCATTATTAATTCGATTTTGAGCAAGTTCTGCACGGTCATTTAATGGTTTTATTCCCCCCCAGTAAATAACCGCGATCAACAGTGCCACACCACCGCCAGCAACCAATATACGTTCACGTGGAGAGATACTTTGCCACCATGCCATAAATGCTTTCATTATTGTCTCCTAATGATAATGGCACCAAAGACTTGGCCGTCATTCTTATTCAATTGACCTTGCTCTACTTCAAATTTAGTTCCTAGCTCTGAAGTCAACTTCTCAAAATATGGGAAATCAGAAGCACTGGCTTGAAGTCGAATTTCATTACGCTTGCCATCAAATTTTAGGCTTTGTAATTTAACTTGAGGAACCTTTGATAAATAAGGTGATATCTCTGCCATCCAAGCTAACAAATCATGTCCGCCAGCACCACCTTGTAAACGAGCTTCTTCATTTTTCATTTGAGATTTTAAATAGCTCGCCGTTGGTATTTTTCGCTTATTAGGGAAAATATCTCGAAAGATACGCTCGCTTTCTGCATGCAAAGCCAAACTGTGTTGTTCTAATTTTTGTACTTCAGAAACGTGTTGAGCAACAAAAGCAACCATCACAAGACCAAGAGACAGAATCACTTTTTGCCATACTCGCCAATGCTTTCTCCATGAAGATTGCGGACGATATGGACCATTTAGCACGTTTACTTTTGAAGACAACAATCCTTCAGCTAATAATTGCATTACAAGTTCAGGGGATTCAAGGCTGACCTTAGCCCCTGCGACTTCCATCTCACATTCAGAATAGCTATGAAGAATAAAAGGCATTGGTGATGATTCAGCATCTTCATCGCTTTCTGAATCTTCATATTTGGTTTCAGCACGCTCAACGATACCCGTCAATAACATGGATACCCACTCAGATTCAGCTACTGCACCTTGGTATTCATGATGACGAATAAGCCATTGTTGACCCAATTGAACCATACTCGCACCATTATCATGAAATGGTAAAGCCAATACGTCAGGCATGAATCGTTTGGTTTGGATCCCTGCATCGCTCAGTTGCTCTAACCACATGGCCATTTTGTTATGTTCAACAATCGCTACTTGAGCGGACTTGCTGTCTTTTTTCAAAATAACCATATGAAGATCATCAACATCTTGTGCTAAATCATCTTCAATAATAAACGGTAGCATCGATGAAAACTGACGAGTTGCCCCTTCAGGTATCGCAACCTCACGCAATAACACATCACTGCTTGGTAAAAGCACAGACACCATGCGTTGTTCACTGTATGACGACAACGAAGGTAATTCTTCAGACGAACTTAACTCACCTGAAGCAATCACTTCTTTATTTTCTGGAGACCAGACTATCCATTGAATGGGATCTGATGGTTGACTATTCAACCGTATTATCAGATGTTCGCTCACTCATTCCTCCATATTGGCGACGGATAACGTTCACCACTTTCTTATCACTGCTATGCAATAAAGAACGCACACGTACGCGCGAATCTTCTACTAATACTTGAGCATCTAACTCAAAAAACTGACTATCTACGGATAAATAATCTTTTGCTTGTTTACGAACTTTTTCTTCAACTCGGCTAATTGGTCCTTCAGCAAGAAAATCATCAACCGAATCCCACCCATCAAATGGACGATCTTCTAATACACTTCTTGCGTCACTTTCACTTAGATTTGGAGAAAATAGCGCAACCAATATCTTGGCATTTTCTGGTGCTAAGGTATTTACATTTAAGTACCAATTACCACTTGGTATCGCACAAATTAGTGGAGATACTTTTTCAACAACTTCAGCTGTAACGCCATTAACGGCACGTAACTCACTGACATCTCCCATCCAACCATTTGGAGCTAAATACGCAGGTTTAAACGATTGATAAGTACTGTCTTCAACGCCTGCCATTGAGCGTACAACGTCATCAGGGTCAAGATATTCCCATGTGGAGTCAGCAATCACTTCAGCAAGATAATTATCCACCTCAACTGATTCTAATAAGTTCATCCATACACCCACCAAAAAAGGGCGTTTGGATGAATCATTACTGGCTTCAACACTGCTTAATGCGTTTAAATTAAAGCAAGCTTGTTTGTCTTTTACACCACCATAAGCTTCACCATAATCAAGTGGATAAGTGGTTTCCTCAGTTGCCCATGCTTGGCTTAAATTAATTTTATTTCCATCTTTGTAGGCTTCTTCTATTCCGGTTTTTGCTAAGGCTTCAACACCAATAGAGTACCAATACGCTTGCTGATGATTTAACTGATTCTGAGCTCGATGAAATTGAAGAAATAATCGTTCTGACATCTGGGCTGCAATGGTGGTCATAATGGCTAAAAGCAGCAGTACCACGATCAATGCAACACCTTTATTCTTTTTAAAATGGGAAATCACGCCTACCTTTCTCATTAGCCACGATCCTCTTTTGAATCATCACTATTCTGATTAGCATTATTATCCAGTTTAAATCCCGGAGTAAGATAAACACGCTCAACGTCACCATAATCTTTAAACGTGAGTATCATTTTAATGGCATTGGGTAATTGATTTTTCATTTCCCATTTCTTTAGCCACTTTTTACCGTCATAAAATTCAAATTTTAGCTCTTCAATACCGTCAATAAGCGGGGTAATGACCGCTTCCTGACCAACAGGCGTATCTGGGTATCGCCACCATAATCGCTCTAATTTATTTTCAATAACTCGATAGCCAACTTTAGTAATTTCACCACGAGGAAAGGCTTGTTGTGGATTTTTCCAGCCAAGACGTACAAACAGAATGGCTTGGAATTCAGAATCAAGGAAATACTCTCCCGATTTCAACAAGGCTTCCGAGGCTTTTTCACCACCAGTTCGAAATGGGCGAGCGACAATTTGTCGAAAATCGTTATCAAGAAAAACCAAACTGCGTTGCAGCTGTTTAATGCGCTCACTTTTTTCTAATGATTGTTCATTACTGCGTTGTACTTGGTTTACTACTTGATACGCAGCAAAGCTCAAGGTCGCAAATACAGCAATAGCCACCATCACTTCAATCAGTGTGAAGCCTCTTGCTTTTGAAAAAGGCTGAAAAGAACTACGGTGCAACATAGGTTCTTACCGTAATTAAAGGGGATTCTTGATCTTTTGTGGTCGACACAGATACATCCACAGATTTTAAAATATCAGACGTTGTTTTTACTGGAGCAATCGTCCAATACCATGTTTGTCCTGCCAGCTCTGTCTCTCCCTTCTTCTTCGTTGTCGGTGGTTTATCTAACATCATTAATGCCATTTGATTATCCACCACTATGCTTGCAAACGTCTTTTCTTCTAAATAACTTAATGTATTTATGTGCTGAGTCACCGAACGCAACACACTTAGGGCTGCAGTTGCGAAAATAGCGAGCGCCACTAAGACTTCAAGTAATGTCATGCCTTTATAAGAGGTTCGCTGATGTTTCTTACTCCTCATCACGTTCCTCCCCCGGAGCAAATAACTTAATCACTCCTGATTCTTCAACGCGAATAAGCCATGATTTATCATCAAGGTTTCCACGAGCACCTTGCGGAGATAAACGAAACGAAAAAGGAGTCACTTCACCACTTGAAAGCACCATAACTTGAGGAGGTGTTGGCTTTTTATCTTTTTCGACATCCGCAAACATCTCTTCATCAAATAAAGAGCCCGGCTCAAATAGTCGCTCATCATCTGCCCAAGCTGAACCACCAAGCGTCATATCAAACTCTAGCGACTCTTCCATTTTCACTTCTGTAAAAAAGCGGCTTTTCTCAATTGGCTGCCAACCATCTACCATTAATTGCATAAAGCGATATTCTTGTCGCTCTTGATTAAAGTAAATGCCGTAATCCATCCCATTGAGCAAAGCATCCTCATTAAGGAGTTGAACAAGTTGATAAAAACGTGAGGCTTCTTCTTCCAGTTGGTCATCCTGATTATCAGGAAGGCTCATGATAACGGCCATCGAACTAAGCGATAGCAGCACCAACACCAACATTATTTCGATCAGGGTAAACCCAACCTCACGTTTTATTTTCATCATTGTTCTTATTTATCAAGACTTATTGAAAGTCTTGCATGTTCCAGTTACCAATATCCGCATTCGCACCTTCACCACCTTCTTGGCCATCTGCGCCTAATGTGAAGATATCAATAGTACCGTTATCTCCTGGGCTTAGGTATTGGTACTCATTGCCCCATGGGTCATTTGGTAAACGACGAATGTAGCCGTCTGCACGGTAATTACGAGGCTCTGGAGTTGCTGTTGGTTTTGAAACTAACGCATCTAAACCTTGATCTGTTGTTGGATATACGCTGTTATCTAACTTATACATATCCAGTGAGTTCTCTAGTGCAACAATATCGGTGATCGCTTTTTGCTGATCGGCTTTCTCTTTGTTACCAAGTAAATTTGGAACCACTAAGCTCGCTAACACACCAAGAATTACAATCACGACCATTACTTCTAACAGTGTAAAGCCGCCTTGTTTACGTTGAGCTGAATTGACTTGCATGGAATAACTCCTAACGTTAAAAATTCATATAAGATAAAAGAAAAGGTAGATAGCAGTGAATGCTACCCAACCAAATTGTTTAATTCGATTATTGGCATCAATGTCGCAACAACAATGAAGAGAACAATACCAGCCATAAAGACAATCAATAACGGTTCAAAAATCCCTAGAGCCATATTAACTAAAGATTCAAAATCTCGGTCTTGATTATCCGCAGAACGCGTTAGCATTTGCTCTAACTCGCCACTTTGTTCACCACTGGCAATCATGTGTAACATCATTGGAGGGAACAGTTTTGTTTGTTCAAGAGAAACTCGTAAACTTGCACCCTCTCGAACATTATCTGCCGCTTCTAATACTTGTTGCTTAAAGTAGGTATTACTCATTACATCAGCAGCGACTTTCATACCATCAAGCAAAGGAATTGCACTTGATGTACAAATAGATAATGTGCGAGCAAAACGAGAGGTATTTAACCCTCGAACTACCTTACCAATAACAGGGAGCTGTAAGATTTTTTTATCCCATGCTAAGCGTAAATGCGGTTTTGTAAGTAACCACTTCACACCAGCAATAAAAACAATTACAACCACAACAACCAACAATCCCCAATGAACAACAAAGTTACTGGCTGCCAATAAGACTTCAGTAACCGTTGGAAGTCCTTGTCCCATTTGCACAAATTGATCAACAATTTTGGGAACTACCGTTGCTAACAAGAATGAAATTACAGCAATCGCAATCAGAGTGAGCATGATAGGATAAATCATCGCTTGCTGTAATTTACTGCGCATCTTCTGGCGATTTTCAGCGTAATCCGCTAAACGATTTAATACCGTATCCAAATGGCCTGATTTTTCACCTGCAGCCACCATTGAGCAAAACAGATCATCAAATACATGAGGATAATCCGCAAAACTCTCAGCAAGAGGATAACCTTCAATAACCCGCGAACGCACCCCCATCATCATGCTACGGATATGCGCTTTTTCACCCTGCTCTGCCACCGCTTTTAAACTTTCTTCAAGTGGCATCCCTGCTTGAACTAAGGTGGCCAATTGACGAGTGATCAATGATAAATCGTTAACACTGATCCCACGTTTAAAACTCAATCCTTGCGATGCACTTTTTTGCTGCTTAGATTTGGTTTCAATGACTTCGACAGGGATCAAACCTTGCTCTTTTAATCGCTGGCGAACTTGGCGGGCGTTATCTCCCTCCATGACACCTTTTTTCTGTTTCCCTTTTTCTAACGCTTTATATTCAAACGCCGCCATTTATCCTTCCCGAGTGACTCGCATCACCTCTTCTAATGTGGTTATTCCTTTTTGTACTTTTAATAAGCCGTCTTGTTGAATACTGCGAGTCGACTTTCTTACTTCTTTTTCTATCGCTTGTTCACCCACTTCTTTGTGGATCAACTCTTGTACTTTTTCATTCACCACTAAAAGTTCATGAATACCAGTACGACCACGATAACCTTTACCATTACAGTGTTCACAACCAATTGGTTTATATAGCGTTAACTCGTCACTTGCTGAAAGAGAGAACAATTTCTTCTGCTCCTCATCAGCTTGATACGCTTCTTTACATTCACCACACAGAGTTCGAACCAGACGTTGTGCAAGCACCCCAAGTAATGAAGATGAAATTAGGAAAGGTTCAATGCCCATATCACGAAGACGAGTAATCGCACCTACCGCAGTATTGGTGTGCAGTGTAGACATTACCAAGTGACCGGTTAATGAAGCTTGAACGGCAATTTCTGCGGTTTCTAAATCACGGATCTCACCTATCATCACCACATCAGGGTCTTGACGAAGAATTGCACGTAAACCACGAGCAAACGTCATGTCTACTTTTGGATTTACTTGTGTTTGACCAATGCCATCAATATCAAATTCGATAGGGTCTTCAACGGTTAAAATATTGGATTGAGAGCTGTCTAGTTCACCTAACCCTGCATACAAGGTGGTTGATTTACCCGAACCTGTTGGGCCAGTAACCAAAATAATACCGTGTGGACGCTTGATAATATGCTGAAAGTTTTTATGGTTTTCAGCCGACATGCCTAAGCTATTTAAATCCAGTCGAGTTGCATTCTTATCCAGTAAACGCATTACCACACGTTCACCATGCGATGACGGCATGGTTGATACACGCACATCAACAGCACGACCACCAATACGTAATGAAATACGACCATCTTGTGGGACTCGTTTTTCAGCAATGTCCAATTTCGACATCACTTTTACACGAGACACTAATAATGGCGCTAACTTACGGCTTGGGCTTAATACATCACGCAGAACACCATCGACACGGAAACGAATCGATAATACTTTCTCAAACGTTTCAATATGAATATCCGATGCCCCCTCTTTAATCGCTTCACCTAGCATGGCGTTGATTAATTTAATGATCGGCGCATCATCTTCTGATTCTAATAAATCATCATTATTTGGTAACTCTTCAGCTAATGAGAAGAAATCGTCACTGTCTGCACCGATATCTTCCATTAACTGCTGAGCTTCTGATGAGTTACGTTGATATACCTGAGTTAACTTAGTATCGAACTCATCTTTGGTTAACTGAATTAATGAAAAACTAGATTGGCAAACACGGCGGATCTCACACAGCACCATAGATGAAGGGGGCGATACATAGTACAGCACCCATCCATTAACACTTGATTCAATGACTACCGAATGCCTTTTTGCAAATGAAAAAGGCAAACGAAGTACAGCGTTAGATTCAGGAAATAATGTATCCGCCATTATTTTTCCTTTTTCTCGTTATCATCAAATTGCTCAGAAAATGCTTGGATCTCTGCTGGATGATTTAATTCTTTACCAAATTTAGGTAATACTGGAATATTCGCATCATCCATCAGTTTTAGGCCTTTTTCTGCGTTATATAACTGCTCTGCTCGAATGTAGTTATATTTACGCTGAGTAATGCCATCCGCTGTCATTCCATTACGAATAATGGTTGGCTTAATGAATACCATTAGGTTTTTCTTCTCAACCTGAGTACTGGTTGATTTGAATAAATACCCCAACACAGGGATGTCACCTAAGAACGGAACTTTTGATTCGCTCTCAAGCGCACGTTCATCAATCAAACCACCGAGTACTAGCATTTGGCCATCTTGCACCATTACCGAGGTATTAAGTTGACGTTTTGCAAAACGCACATCCACAGCACCGTTAGCACCTAATACGTTAGATACTTCTTGTTCGATATCTAGACGAACAGAGTCACCTTCGTTAATTTGTGGTACCACTTTAAGCTTAATACCCACTTCTTTACGATCAACGGTTTGGAATGGGTTGTCATTACTTGATCCTGCGGTTGACCCTGTTAATACCGGTACTTCTTCACCTACAATGAATGACGCTTCGCCATTATCCATCACCGTAATGCTTGGAGATGAAAGAATGTTGGAATTAGAATCGGTAGAGACTGCTGTAACTAACGCAGCCCAATCCCCCATCATGATACTTACTGCTGCACCTTGAACACCACCAAGAGCACCAGCTAATGCATCATAGCTGCCTTTTTCTGTCGTGGTTTCATTACGTAAAAATTTACCATTTTCATCGTAAACAGCTGTCGTGGTCGTTGTATCTTTCGCTTCTTCCAAACCAACCATGGTGGCACCAATTGACGCCCCAGTATTGCTGTATTGGATCATCGCGCCAGTTTCCAGATTACCCCATTGAACACCTAGATTAACGCCATCACCTTCTGCTAATTCAACGATTAAAGCCTCAATCAATACTTGAGCACGACGGATATCCAACTGAGCAATCACATCTTTCATTGCTCGCATTACATCAGGCGGCGCAGTGATCACTAATGAGTTAGTATCAACGTGTGCAGAAATCATCACATCATTGCGATTTTGTGAGCTGCTTTTTTGCTGAGAGCCCTTACTTGCCGATAAGTTATCAGACACACCTTTTAGTACATCAACCAAATCTTCGGCTTTAGCATAACGTAAATAGATGACCTGATTATTGCCTTTGGTAGCCATCTCAACATCAAGCTGCTTGATTAGTTTCTTCAGACGATTACGCACTTTTGGATCACCCGAAATTAAAATCGAGTTAGTACGCTCATCCGCAACCAATTTAGGTTGTAAGAATGCAGGGGTATTTTTTGCATCTGTGGTTTTATTTAGAGCATCAACAATGCGCACCATTTCTGCTGCTGATGCATTATCTAACTCCACCACTTCGACTTCTTTATCACCAGCACGGTCAACTCGTTCGATAATCTCAGCTAAACGGTTAACCACCGCCGCACGACCTGTGATCATAATAATATTGGCTGGGTCGTAGTGAACCACGTTACCTGCACCCGCATTATCATTAAGTTGACGAAGCAAAGGAGAAAGCTCACGAACAGACACATTACGTACAGCGATAACTCGCGTAATCACCGCATCGCCTTTCACTTGATCTTTTGCACCAAGAACAGGAACTGCCGATGTTTTCGCATCTTTATCTTTAATGACCTTTAAAATACCTGAATCCATTTCAACCACAGCGTATCCATATACTTCAAGTACGCTAAGGAAGAATTGGTAGTATTGTTCTTCATTTAATAAATCGTAGCTACGAACATCAACTTTTCCACGAACAGATGGATCAACAATAATGGTCTTTTCTAAATTACGACCAACAATATTGATAAATTCTTGAATGTCTGTCCCTTTAAAACTGGCACTAAAGTCATTTGCAATTGCTGATGTCCACATCATGCTACTTGCAAGTAATAAGGCTCCCTTGCCCATCCACTTTTTCACAATACACCCTTATTCATTCTCATCTTTTCAAGCTACAGGCCAACAAAGATGTCATATAATTGTCCATTACGCAGGACAGTTAAGTTTAATTCCGTCATTTCTGACATATTTTTCCACAATGAGCTCATTGCAGCAGGATCGGTTAAATCAACCCCATTTAAACTGGTTGCGATATCACCCGGCTTCAAACCAACAGAATCAAATAATTTACGGTCTTTACCTGGGTTAACTCGATACCCTTTAATTTTTCCATTATCACTCACCTGTGAAAGGCGAATGTATTTCAAAACAGATTGTGGATTCTGAGCCATTTCTTTACGGATCTTATCCAATTCATCTTGATTCGAATTTTGACGATTATTTCCTAATACAGTTCCCGAGCTGCCAGTGATATTTCTTTCAGTAGAAATTTTGGTGTATTCAACACCTTCAAGCATTAAGGTTTCATCACGGCCATTGTTAGAAATAATGATGCGATCAGCGCTTATCGCTTTAACACTTGCACGAGTACCATCAATGGTTTCATTAATTCCATACGTATTTTGTTTACCGCGATTAGCTATCACTGCAAGGCTCAATGACGGCTCTGAACTAGCAACCACACCTGATAGCGTTAAATTCAAGCGTGTTTTTGGTGCATCTTTCACTTCAACCGCTTTTGGTTGATCAACTTTTTTCTCTGCATTAAAACGACCAAACACTTGGCTATTAAGCAGTTCAGAAAGCGAATCTTTACCTTGTTTTCCTTGAGATACAGCAACCGCCACCGTTTTAGGCGTCCATTTAGATACAGACGTTTGTGGGGCTAACATAGACCAAAAAAGAGAGCCACAAATCCACGCAAACCAAGCAACGAGGATCACCGTCAAACTCTTTGCTATTGTTGATTGATATATCGACCAATATTGAGAAATCTTCTCTATTTTCATATTAGTTATCATTTGGATCCTATGTTTCCTTTCTCATCGTCATAAAATGATTAAATGTCTGATTTTATATTTATTATAAGAGAACAGCACAGCTTTGCTGTCATTGACGGTATTTTCTTAAATTACTCGCAGACATATCACGAAATTACATAAATAAAGCACCGTATTAGAGCATTATTTCTCATTAATGACTCTAATTAGATACGATTTTTGATTAATTCCCCTCAAAAGATTGAAAAAAAGATTCCAGCCACCATTTAAGAAGCAGAGATATGACATTAGGTAGACATCATGAGTTCAAAATCAAACACTGCAGAGGGTGTAAGACTCGATAAATGGCTCTGGGCAGCTCGTTTTTATAAAACACGCTCAATTGCTCGCAACATGGTTGATGGCGGTAAAGTTCAATATAATGGACAGCGCTCAAAACCAAGTAAGATTGTGGAAGTAGGCGCTGAAATAAAGCTGCGCCAAGGAAACAATGAAGAGATCACAGTGATCATCGAGATCGTTTCCGATCAACGCCGCGGAGCACCTATTGCACAAACTCTTTACAAAGAAACACAAGACAGCATTAAGCACCGTGAAGAAAATGCACAATTACGCAAACTCAATTCACTTGGTAGCCCACGACCAGATAAACGTCCGGATAAAAAACAACGACGCGATATCATGAAGTTTAAGCACCAATAAATACGCTTTTCTGTCTCACACCTTATTTATACTGGTTGTCTCCGCTATACTATGAGTAACGACAACCCTTAATACAATTGCTGGAGTATTTCATGGCAAATAACACATTGCATCGTTACCTATTTGAAGATTTATCTGTTCGTGGTGAATTAGTTCAACTAGATGATGCTTACCAACAAATCATTTCTAGCAAGGAATACCCAAAACCAGTTCAAAATCTATTGGGTGAGCTATTAGTTGCAACCACACTATTAACTGCAACATTGAAATTTGAAGGTTCTATTACCCTTCAACTTCAAGGTGACGGTCCAGTTTCTCTTGCAGTAATTAACGGCGATAACAACCAAAAAGTACGTGGTGTTGCTCGTTTTGAAGGTGATATTGCTGAAGATGCAACGTTGCACCAACTAATGGGTCGCGGCTACCTAGTTATCACTATCACACCAAAAGATGGTGAGCGTTACCAAGGTGTTGTTGCTCTTGAAGGTGAAAATCTAGCACAATGTTTTGAAGGTTACTTCGAGCGTTCTGAGCAACTAAAAACTCGTCTATGGTTACGTCTAGGTGAATATGAAGGCAAACCTCACGCAGCTGGTATGTTACTGCAAGTAATGCCTGATGGTACTGGTTCTGAAAATGACTTCGAACATTTAGAACAACTAACAGACACCATTAAAAATGAAGAGCTGTTTGGTTTACCAGCTGAAGACGTACTTTACCGTCTATATAACCAAGATAAAGTTCAACTGTTTGAACCTCAAGACGTTGAGTTCTTCTGTGGTTGTTCACGTGAACGTAGCGGCGGCGCAATCGTAACGATTGATCGCGCTGAAGTTGATGACATCATTAAAACAGAAGGGAAGATTTCTCTTCACTGTGATTACTGTGGTACAAGCTACGATTTCGACAGTATTGATGTTGCAAACCTATTTGAACAAGCTACAAGCGGCAACGATACAGTACATTAATTTACTGCATAGAATAAGTTGCAAAACTGTTACAAAAGCCAGCCGTTAGGTTGGCTTTTTTTATAACTAAATTTGATATAAACCACACTTTTAATTCCACTTATCCACACTTAATTTTGATTAAATAATAATCAATTACATCTAGCGCAATCGATTTTATTAAGAGTAGAATAGAGCTATTGCTATTTTGTGATGGCGATAAAATAACCACTACCACTTTATGGTTATTTTATGATTCATCTCCCTGTTTTCAATTTACCGCGTTGTTAGCATGATTAGCAGAATACAAATAATTAGAAATATTAAAATCCCTACAAAATCCTCTAAGGAGCACCTATGACTGTTATGGAACACAAGAAGGCTGCACTACTCGATCTAACTCAATATGGTCTTACTGGGGTTACAGACGTACTACGTAATCCAAGCTATGAGCAACTATTTGAAGAAGAGACACGTCCAGATTTAGAAGGTTATGAGCGTGGTGTAATGACAGAGCTTGGCTCAGTTGCGGTAGATACTGGTATATTTACTGGTCGTTCACCAAAAGATAAATACATCGTAAAAGATGACACTACCAAAGATACGCTATGGTGGTCAGATCAAGGAAAGAACGACAACAAAGCCATCACGCCAGCAGTTTGGGATGATCTAAAGTCGCTAGTTACAACACAACTATCGGGTAAACGCTTATTTGTTATTGATGGTTTCTGTGGTGCCAACCCAGATACTCGTTTAAACGTTCGCATCATTACAGAAGTAGCATGGCAAGCACACTTTGTGAAAAACATGTTCATTCGTCCAACAGAAGCAGAACTTGAAAACTTCGAGCCTGATTTCGTGGTAATGAATGGAGCAAAAGCAACTAACCCTAATTACGAAAAGCACGGATTAAATTCTGAAAACTTCGTTGCTTTCAATTTAACAGAACGCGTTCAAATCATCGGTGGTACTTGGTACGGCGGTGAAATGAAAAAAGGTATGTTCGCAATGATGAACTACCTACTTCCACTTAAAGGCATTGCTTCAATGCACTGTTCAGCTAACGTCGGTGAAAAAGGCGATGTTGCGGTATTCTTTGGTTTATCAGGAACAGGCAAAACTACGCTTTCAACCGATCCTAAACGTCAACTTATTGGTGATGATGAGCACGGTTGGGATGACGATGGTATCTTCAACTTTGAAGGTGGCTGCTACGCTAAAACCATTCGTCTTTCAAAAGAAGCTGAACCAGATATTTATAACGCAATCCGCCGTGATGCATTATTAGAAAACGTTACTGTACGTAGCGACAGCTCTATTGATTTTAATGATGGTTCTAAAACAGAAAACACTCGTGTTTCTTACCCTATCTATCATATCGATAACATCGTTAAACCAGTTTCAAAAGCTGGCCACGCTAAAAAAGTTATCTTCTTAACAGCAGATGCATTTGGTGTTCTACCACCGGTAGCGAAACTCACACCAGAACAAACTAAGTATCACTTCCTATCAGGTTTTACCGCAAAACTTGCAGGTACTGAACGTGGTATTACAGAACCAACACCAACTTTCTCTGCTGCATTTGGTGCTGCGTTCTTAACGCTTCACCCAACACAATATGCAGAAGTATTGGTTAAACGTATGGAAGCTGCAGGCGCTGAAGCTTACATCGTAAACACGGGTTGGAATGGCACAGGAAAACGTATTTCAATTCAAGATACACGTGGCATTATTGATGCGATTTTAGATGGTTCAATTGACCAAGCTGAAACCAAAAATATCCCTGTATTTAACTTAGAAGTACCAACATCACTACCTGGTGTTGATGCCTCTATTCTTGACCCTCGTGACACCTATACTGACCCACTACAATGGGACAGCAAAGCGGAAGATTTAGCGCAACGCTTCATCAAAAACTTCGCTCAATACACAGATAACGAGGAAGGAAAAGCGTTAGTTAAAGCGGGTCCTCAGCTATAACCTACGCCTGATTACTCATAAAAACCAAGCCCTTCTCTCCTTATGAGAAGGGCTTTTTTATACCCTTAGCTCAAGAACGCAATAAAGACTGGAGATCATAAGGATTATTGAACACGATCACTTGATTGAAAGGCGTTTTTACTCCACTCTTTCTATTCATCTTTCTTTTATTGGAGTTAACAATGTACACCACACTGAAAAGCCTAGGCTGGCTTATCACTTTCTGTTTGCTGCTTGTGGTCGCATTCTTAGCCTTATTACATACTCCTTATGCACAACCCGTGCTTAATCCTTTGGTTCAAAAACTCTCTCATCAGAAAATTTCTTTTGGAGAACTTAATTATTCAATTCAATCACCGCTGCATTTAACTCTGTCAGATGTAAGTATTGAATCAGAAAAAAATATTAATATTCAGCAAGTTGATTTTTGGTTATCTCAACACCCTATTCAAAATAATAAATTGGCATTTGATAGTGTAAAAATCGACGGGATTAGCTTACAAACAGGGTTACCTAACACACAGCAACTGGATTGGCTTTCTATTGCACAACTGAGCATTTCCAATTTAGATTTTGCTGACGATGGATTAGTTATCCGTGAAGCACAAGTTCAAATCAGTAACTGGTCAATTGATAAAACCAAAACGCTACCTTTTGAAGGTGAATTCCAGTTTTCAACACAACAACTATATTGGCAATCAGAAGCTCTAGATGATGTGCTCATTGATGGCTACTACTCACAAGATTACACCGCACTAGATGGTATATCACTCACTTGGCGTGGGAGTACCATTACTGCGCAAGCTGAGTTAAAAGAAAACAAATTATGGGTTATCCCACAATTTACGCTACGTCGATTTAATTTAGAGTCAGATAATGCTGACATCATTGGGAAGCCGTTGCAGTGGCTATCAGAGCAACACTTTACGTATCAATTCAAGCGTATCGATTTATTAAATATCAATTTAGAATTACCTCAGATAGTAACAAACGATCTCAGTCTATCGGCTGAAAATATTTTACTTCCTTACGATCTCTGGGAGCAGACTAACGCCAATATTTCCCTTAATGCTGACAGCATAGTGTGGAATGAAACCATGATTGAAAAACCGATCATGGATGTCACTTTAAATAAAAAAGAAGCCAATATTGAAAACCTGTCTTTTGATATTTTTAATGGCAACATTCAGCTTTCAGGTGACTTATCACCTCATAAAATCAATCTAAAATCGTTAACGGTTAGTCAGATAAGATGGTTAATTGACAACAAAGATACAGACTCAATCGTTGAATATATCAAGCAACTTGAGCAAGTTAAGATCGATAACGTCGACATCAACAATGTGCAAGTAATACAGCCTGAGGGGAAATACCCATATCAAGTTTCAGGGTTGAATGCTGAAGGTCATGATCTTGATTTATTAAAATATTATCAATGGGGATTATGGGATGGAAAACTTTCTTTAAGCGCTTCAAATGCCAGTTTTAATTATTTATTAACTCAACAAATGTTGATTGAGATGAATACAGAAAATGGACTTTGGACTGTTGAACGAGCGCTTTTCCCACTAGCAGAAGGGCTATTTGGCTTTAGCGGCAGCCTAAATTTAACCCAAGATAGTCAGCCTTGGCAGGTAGAAGCGTACGGTGACGGTTTGCCAATTAGTTATCTAACCAGTTTATTCCCTCATGCTGTCCCACTGGATGGCATGGCTGAATTTACTTTTAATGGCAGTGGCCTTGCTGCTAATCGTGACAGCTTTAACTACAGTTTTAATGGTGATTTAAATATCATTCCAAGAGAGATGGTAACCACTCAAACAGCGAAAGAATTATGGCAATTTAAATTAGGTCTGGTTCCTGATACAGAGCAACCCGATAATGCAGTCAAAGAACCGACAACAAAACAGGCATCTTATCCGATCCATGTTGAACCAATTCATATTTCAGCCAACCGTGGACGCATTACAATCAAACCGATCACTATTACTGGTGATGGCTTTAGTTATAACATTGAAGGGGATTACGACTTGGTTAATCCAGAGAAAGCAGAAACGATTACATCAATAACACAAGAGTGCCACCAACTGGTTCAGAAGCTCTTTTCAGATACTGTGCAAATGATTAATTACTGTCAGTAAATCAAAAAAACGCCCCATAAATCACTTATGGGACGTTTTTATTTAAACATAATGAAATTGAAAAACTATTTAGACAAAATACTCTGATACCACTTAACGGCTTCTTGATAGGTAGATTCAACAGTTTTTGCAGAGAACCCAAGTTGTCGACTCAACTTATCAATATTTTCCCAATTACCAGTATCGATGTTTTCATACAACTCCAGCATTGACCCTAATAATCCCTCACGGATCAAAATGGCTTTCTCAATGTCTTGACTCAAAGATAGCTGTACTAATACATCATCTAATTTCTTATCCAATAACGCATCAAGTAAAGAGAACAATCCAACAATAAACGCTTGTTGGCCTGGCGTTCCATTTTGACAACGATAAATCATCAACTCACAGAACCGGCCTTTCACCAATGATTGCTTATACAGCTCTTTGGGTTTATTTATCGCCGCATGCGCTGTAGCAATTAAGGTCACGAACATTTTTATCTGCTCTTCTCCTAAATACACTAACGCTTGCTTAAACGATGAAATTGGATTTTCTAATCGAACTGCTGCCGTATTTACAAACTTCAACAACTGGTACGACAGAGACACATCTTGAGAAATCAATTGCTCAATTCGAGTGAAGTCGACCTCTTCACGACACACCTCTTGAAAAAGTTGTACCGTTAACAACTCTTCAGGTTTTACGACTCGATTTTTAATGATTTCAGGCTTACTAAAGAAATACCCTTGGAAGAAATGAAAACCGACATCTAAAGCTTGCTGAAACTCTTCATTCGTTTCTACTCGTTCAGCTAAATAATGACGCTTACAACCTTGGCGTTTACGCTGCTTAACATAAGCACACGCTCTCTCAAGACCCAGCTGCATAATATCTAACTTAACGATATGAGAATAAGGAAGGAATCGATCCCACTCAGGGTCTAAACTAAAATCATCAAGCGCAATCACATACCCCATTCTGTGCAAATGTTTAATCGCACTAAATAGCTCATCGTTTGGGGTACAGGTTTCGAGTACTTCAATGACAATCTTCTTTTTAGGAAATGCCGTTGGAACAAGTGAAATTAATGACTCTTGTGGGAAATTAATGAAACTACGAGGAGACTCTAAAGCAGGGTTATTTCCCGTCGCCATAAAGTTTTCAACCAACAATCGACACGTTGCTTGATTGGCTTCCATATCAGGAAACGCATTGCTTGCACCGTCGCGAAAAAGCAGTTCATATCCTATTGTCTGTTTTTTTCGATTAAGTATCGGTTGTCTGGCAACGTATGCATACATAACTTTAAAGCGGTATCCTGTAAAAATATATCGGGATGATAAATGATTATATCGGCAATTTCTTTATGAACTTGAGATGTATCAACACATTCCTTAATGATTTGAAGGACATCTTAGTCGAAACACACAATAAAAAAAATGCTCTTGCTTAAGAAGTATGCAAGAACTTACCAAAATATGATACGAAGTTAACTTATGTCATTATAATAACAGCATCAATTTCACTTATTCGTTATTCAGAGAGTCCAATGAAAGCAGCGACCTTTACTCAAGAAACGCATTACCTTGAAACCATGAAAAACCAAGTGGCTCCTTTTTGGGAGAAACGCCAACACGGTTTTTATCAAGGAGAGAAGGAAACACAACTTCATTGGGTAAGTTTTACCAGCCCTGCTCACACCAAAGCGATCATGGTTGTTAACGGACGAATTGAAAGCGTCTATAAATACCAAGAGCTGTTTTATGATTTATTCTGCCAAGGCTATGATATTTATTCTTTCGATCACCGTGGCCAAGGTCTGTCCGATCGCCTAACGGATAATAATGATATTGGTCATATTGAAGACTTTAATGATTACGTTCTCGATTTAAATAGCCTAACTCAATCATTAATCACACCAGAGCATTACCAAGACTGCTATCTACTCGGTCATTCAATGGGAGGGGCAATTGCAACTCAATACGTTGAAACTCACTCTCACCCCTACACCGCTTTAGCATTAAGTGCTCCAATGCATGGTATTCATATGCAACCTTGGCTAAAGCCCATTGCAAACCCAATTAGTCGCTACTTAAGTTTATGGTCAAAACAGCCTTCTTACGCCTTAGGCCAAGCGCCATATCATGCAAAACCATTTTTAGATAATGCGCTCACTACTTGTGAAATTCGCTATCAGTGGTTTAGAGAGCTCTATGACACCAAACCAGAATTGCAGATCGGTGGTCCAAGCAATCATTGGGTTAATCAGGGATTAAAAGGGGCAAAGCTGTGTGTTGACCAAGCAGCACAATGCACACTTCCAACCTTATTACTTCAAGGTGAAAAAGACCAAATCGTTGATAATAACGCGCATGTGAAGTTTCAGAAAAAAGCACCAGATTGCCAATTAATAACCATTTCTGATGCTAAACATGAATTGCTGTTTGAGACGGATGAATGCCGCAACCAAGCATTAGTTGCTATCATTGATTTTTTCCAACAACACTCTCACGTGTGATGCTCTGCTAAAAAGTAAAAAGAGGAAAGATAAGAAGTGTAATCTTTACCCTCTTTTTTACTTATAAAGTGACGTAAACTTAGCCTCATTAAACTGAATTCTAATTTTATACTGATGCCGTTTATTGAATGTTCTATTTACTGGCATTGGTATTCTCATGAGGCTTTATGATTACCATTGTTGCATCGGATCTTGACGGTACCCTTCTTACTCCAGAGCACAAAGTTGCTGACTTCACGAAAAAAACACTGAACAAATTACACCAGCAAAATTTAACCTTTATTTTTGCAACGGGTCGCCATCATATTGATGTGGGTAATATTCGCAGTGATGTGGGTATTCCGGCTTATATGATCACATCTAATGGTGCTCGAGTTCATGATGCTGATGATAATTTAATTTACAGCAAAAATGTTCCAGAAACGTTAGTGCCTCAGGTTATCGACCTACTAAAAAATGATGACCAACTGACCATTCATATGTACTCAGATACGCAATGGTTCATTAATGCTGAAGATGAGAGCTTAAAAGAATTTCATGACAACGGCTTCACCTACACGGTATTCGATGTAAATAATCCACCAGTAGACGATATTGCTAAAGTCTTTGTGACCATGCCTGAACACGAGTATTTAGTGCAATATGAAGAGCAATTAAAAGCACAGTTTGACGATCAACTGATGGTGGCTTTCTCTACGCCTTGGTGTTTAGAAATCATGGCAGCTGAAGTATCAAAAGGGGCAGCACTAGAGGCGGTGGCTAAATTACTTGGTAAGACATTAGAAAACTGCATTGCATTTGGTGACGGCATGAATGACTACGAAATGTTAAGCATGGCTGGCAAAGGTATTGTGATGGGTACATCGCACGAGAAAGTAAAAAAAGCACTACCAAATAATGAAGTAATTGGTTCTTCAGCTGACGAAGCCGTTGCTCATTACCTAGAAAACTTATTGCTTAAATAAGCTTTTTCACTATTTGGCCTACCATAGGCCAAATAGTTGAAAGCGTTGTAATTGCATTTAAAATCAATAAATTAAAAAAGCCAGAGAATTCTCTGGCTTTTTTAATTGATCCGAATCGAACCTATTTTTTCTTCGCTCTAGGATGCGCTTGGTCATACGCTTGAGCAAGGTGTTGAAAATCTAAATGGGTATAGATTTGAGTAGTAGAAATATTTTCGTGCCCAAGCAGTTCTTGTACCGCACGTAAATTACCACTGGATTCCAACATATGTGTCGCAAAGGAGTGACGCAATTTATGTGGGCTAATGTGGCTATTTACCCCTTGTTTTAATCCCCATTCAGCCATGCGTTTTTGTACATTTCGATGAGAAATACGCACACCTAACTTAGAAACAAACAATCCTTTTTCTTCGGGTTTTGCTAATTGATTTCGCACTCGTAACCAATGCCCTAACCACTCTTTCGCTTGACCTGAAAATGGCACTTTACGCTCTTTATCGCCTTTACCAATAACACGTAATTCGCCTTGACGTAATTGAATATCACGAACATCAATGCTGACCAATTCCGCCAAACGTAAACCAGCACCATACATTAATTCCATGATAGCGCGATCACGAATAGACAATGGGTCATCTTCGTTTACTTCAAGTAATTGCCCCATCTCATCTACATCAATATTTTTAGGCAAAGGACGAGATTTACGAGGTGCAGACACCCCTTTAGCAGGGTTAGCCGTCAACACATTACGTAAGACTAAAAAATCAAAGAAACTACGTAGAGAAGATAAACGCGTAGATAAACTGCTCGCTTTTAATCCTTCACGCATTCCTTTACTGGTAACTTGTCTCACCCATCCAGCATCAACGTCTTGCCAAGATTCAACGCCTAGCTCAACAAGTTGTTCCGCTATGGTCGTCAATTGACGTTTATAATTACGTTGGGTATAGATACTGAGTCCTTTCTCATTGCGCAAGAACTCATAAAAGGCATCAAGATGCTTTGAAAATTGAACCGGTAAAACATCACTCATTATCTAACTTCGACCATTGAGTTAATAAATAATGAAACACACTCACTAATTGCTCTAAAAACAGTGTGCCCATATTCGGTTGGAAATGTCCGCCATCACGACTAGCAAATGCAATGATACCCATAGACTTTGATGATGCACCTAAAGGTAAAATAGCAAAAGAGCCTAAATCAGAACTTGATAAATCCAACCCTCCATACGCAAAAAGACTATCGCGGTCTGTTTTACGTAATCGCCCTAAATAAGCGGAATGCCCATTCAAGAATTTCTTCAAAAAATTATCTAGTGCACTTTGCTCGACATGATATTTAGGGTGAGAATGTTCAACAATTTTAATATGTGCGGTTAAGTTAAGTTCAATGGCTTTTTTTTCAATAATAGCCACAGCTTGAGAAAAATTTTCGCTCAATAACAATTGTTTTTGAATACTTGAAAACTCATGAAACAAACGATCATTTTGTGCCGCTAACGACATCAATTGCGTAATTTCTTCTTCTAACTCACCAATACGACCACGCAATTTATTAACCTGAACCTCAACTAACGAAACCACCCCACGCTCAGGTGTATCCACCTTAATTCGATTCAATAACTCAGGATGTTTTTGAAAGAAATCAGGGTGATCCGTTAAAAACTGAGCCACAATATCTTCTGTTAGCTCAGTTGGCTCTATGTATTCTTGTTGCTTCTCAATCATATTGATAATTGACCATCGTATACGTGTGTTGCAGGGCCTGTCATAAATAAGGGTTTTCCTGGTCCTTGCCATACGATGTGCAAATCACCACCAGGTAAAGACACTTTCACTTCTTCACCCAATAATTCTTGCATAATACCGACAGCAACCGCGCCACAAGCACCGCTACCACAAGCTTGAGTTTCACCAGCACCACGTTCATAAACGCGTAATTTCACTTCATTTGGTGAGATGATTTGCATAAATCCGGCATTTACACGCTCAGGAAAGCGTTCATGGCTTTCCACTAACGGTCCATACTTATCAACATCATAAGCATCAACATCATCGACAACGGTCACACAGTGAGGATTTCCCATGCTTACTGCGCCACTGAATAAGGTTTTATCATCAACACGCAATAAATAGGTTTTTTCAGCTTGCGTTGCTTTAAATGGAATCTTATTTGGCTCAAATACAGGCTCACCCATGTTCACCGTAATTTGATCATCATCTTCCACTTTTAAAATCATTTTGCCTTTCTTAGTACTGACCGAAATGCTGGTTTTATTGGTTAATCCTTTCATTCGTACAAATCGAGCGAAACAACGTGCACCATTACCACACTGCTCTACTTCCGAGCCGTCAGCATTAAAAATTCGGTAATGAAAATCCGTTTCAGGATCATAAGGGGCTTCAACCACCAATAACTGATCAAATCCAATACCACGATGGCGATCAGCCAAACGACGGATCAGGTCTGGAGAAAAGAAAATATTCTGTGTCAGACAGTCAACAACCATAAAGTCGTTGCCTAGCCCGTGCATTTTAGAAAAATGAAAGTGCATAGTTGTTCTTCTTATGTATGTTTTCTTTCTTGGCTGAAAAAAGAGCAAGCATGCTTAGCACCTTGCTCTTAAATAATATTTTTAGTTGGGTAAAATCGCTTCCAGTTCCCACAATGAGCTTAGCTCTTCACGCTTACGAACAAGGTGAACGCCATCACCATCCACCATAATCTCTGCCGCTCGGCAACGTGTATTATAGTTGGATGACATTACAAACCCATAAGCACCTGATGAGCGAACTGCCAGTAAATCATTCGCTTCTAGTACCAATGCTCGATCTTTACCAAGAAAATCACCGGTTTCACAAATAGGGCCCACAAGATCGTAATTTTGAGCGTCACCTTCACGAGGTACAACAGGAACGATATCTTGCCACGCTTGATAAAGAGCAGGGCGCATTAAATCGTTCATTGCCGCATCAATAATCGCAAAGTTTTTATGCTCAGTGTGTTTTAAAAACTCAACTTTAGTAACTAGGATACCTGCATTTGCAGCAATAGCACGTCCCGGCTCAAAAATAAGTTCTAAATCTTGATGTTCCGCTAGTCTGCCTAATAACGCGGTCGCATATTCAGAAGGTTGTGGCGGTAATTCATCACGATAAACCACACCAAGACCACCACCAACATCAAGGTGACGAATATTGACGCCTTGTGCTTTTAAATCATCGATCAACGCAAGCAGACGATCCGTTGCATCAATAAACGGTTCAATATCGGTTAATTGAGAGCCAATATGACAGTCGATACCTTGAACATCTAAATTTGGCAGACTTTGAGCAAATTTATACACTTCAGGTGCACGATCAAACGCAATTCCAAATTTGTTATCACGCAACCCTGTAGAGATATACGGGTGTGTTTTTGCATCCACATCTGGATTAATACGTAAAGAAATAGGCGCAATAACCCCCATTTCAGCCGCAACGGCATTTAGGCGTTCAAGCTCTGGCTCTGATTCAACATTAAAGCATTTAATTTTTAGCTCTAGTGCACGGCGCATTTCATCAGCCGTTTTACCTACACCAGAAAAAACAACCTTAGTTGGATCGCCACCTGCGGCAACAACACGCTCTAATTCACCTTGAGAAACAATATCAAACCCTGAACCTAGACGAGCAAGTGCGTTTAACACGCCGATATTTGAGTTCGCTTTTACGGCATAACACACAAGATGAGGGTGATTACCTACAGAGTTATCAAATGCTTTCCAGTGGCGCTCTAATGTCGCACGAGAATACACGTATAAAGGTGTGCCGAATTGCTCAGCTAACTGTGTAATAGGCAGCTCTTCCGCCCAAAGTTGTCCATCATCTTTATAATTGAAATAATCCAATGTCGTCTTCCTTGTCTAGTTTTCGTTGTTCTGTTTATCGATTTATCCGCGAGAGTTATACCAATGTAACTAATTAGATGATCTATTTATTACGCAGGAAAATCACTTAAGAGCAAGGCAAAAATTCTTATAAGTAGTTATTCTACAATAATAATTTTCAACACCGCTATTGGGTGATTTAACCAGTAATAATGATCAGGTAATTAATGGAATTGGTATTATTTATTACTCAGCCGCTTCTGTTTGTGGTGCTTCATCTGCAGGCATGTACAACGGACCAGTTTGGCCACAACCAGCTAAAGTAAGAAGGCTCAATAGCATTAATGCCATCACTCTTTTGTGCATAAGATTTTACCATTAGTGTTAATATCTACTGATGCTCTCTATAATCGCACCACAGCCAAGAAAAGCAATAGGATAAACAAGATGAATAACACTGAATTTCACGAACTAGTCGATGAAAAACTGCAATTACTCGAAGATATGATTGATGATTCGGGTGCTGATATTGAACCTGTTATCACAGGAAACGTATTAACGCTGGAGTTTGAAAATCGCAGCCAAATCGTCATTAACAAACAAGAACCAATGCACGAAATTTGGTTAGCTTCAAAATCGGGTGGCTTCCACTTCTCTTATGTTGATGAAAAATGGACATGTTCTAAAACGGGCATGGAATTTATCGAGATGGTAAAAGAAGAGTGTCAGAAACACGCTGATGAAGAGATTGAGTGGGCTTAATTTCTCGATACGCTATCGCTGACTATAAAGCTTCGCGTCTAGAAACGATAAGAGCAGAACAACGGCAACTGGATAAATTACTTATCCATACGGACCATTTCCTGCTCTTATAGAAGCGAAGCGTCTAGATTCTAGTTAGCGCTAGCGTATAGTTTTATTTACCAATTCCCGCGTGACGCAGCATCGCATCCACTTGCGGCTCACGACCACGGAAACGCTTGAACAACTCCATCGGCTCTTCACTGCCACCCATTTCCAAAATATTATTTAAGAAACTTTGGCCAGTCTCGGTATTAAAAATACCTTCCTCTTCAAAACGAGAGAACGCATCTGCTGATAATACTTCTGCCCATAAGTAGCTGTAATAGCCAGCACTGTAACCGCCTGCAAAAATATGACCAAAGCTGTGAGAGAAACGGTTCCACTCAACGCTTGGTAATACCGCTACTTTCGCTTTCACTTCCGCTAGCGTTTCCAGCACTCGACCGCCTAGCTCTGGGTCAAAATTAGTGTGCAGCGTAAAATCAAACAAACCAAACTCTAACTGACGCAAAATAAACATCGCTGATTGGAAGTTTTTCGCTGCTAGCATTTTATCTAGCATCTCTTTAGGAAGCGGCTCACCCGTTTCGTAATGACCAGAGATAAACGCTAACGCCTCTTCTTCATAACACCAGTTTTCTAAGAACTGACTTGGCAGCTCAACTGCATCCCAAGGCACACCGTTAATCCCTGATACCGAAGCCACATCAATTTGAGTCAGCATGTGATGGATACCGTGACCAAATTCGTGGAATAACGTCACCACTTCATCGTGAGTAAACAGTGCAGGTTTGCCACCGACAGGTTTATTAAAGTTACAGGTTAGATAAGCAACAGGAGTCTGTAGTTCGCCTTCTTGAGTCAAACGACGTACACGACACTCATCCATCCATGCGCCACCACGCTTATGTTCACGAGCATACAAATCAAGGTAAAAGCTGCCACGTAGTGTGTTCGTTGAATCAAAGATATCAAAGAAACGCACTGATTCGTGCCATACATCCACACCTTCACGCTCAACCACTGTCATACCAAACAGACGGTTTAATACTTCGAATAGACCAGATACGGCTTTTGATTCAGGGAAGTAAGGGCGAAGCTCTTCATCCGAGATTTGATACAGCTTTTGCTTTAATTTTTCAGAGTAGTAAGTGATGTCCCACAGATCTAACTCATCAATACCAAACTCTTCTTTTACAAATGCTTTTAGCTCTTCAACTTCACGCTCACCTTGAGGTTTTGCTTTTGTTGCTAGGTCATTTAAAAAGCCAAGTACTTGAGTTGGACTTTCTGCCATTTTGGTTGCCAATGATTTATCACTGTATGAACCAAAACCAAGTAGACGAGCGATTTCATGACGAAGTTGTAATTCTTCTTCCATGATTGCGCTGTTGTCCCACTTACCTGCATTTGGACCACGATCTGATGCACGAGTCACGAATGCTTCATAAATTTCTTTACGTAATGGTTTGTTATCACAGTACGTCATTACAGGTAAGTAAGATGGCATTTCTAACGTAAGTAGCCAACCGTCCAATTCTTTTGCTTCAGCCGCGGCTTTTGCTGCTGCCATTGCAGACTCTGGTAAACCTGATAACTCTTTTTCGTCCGTAATGTGTTTTGACCAACCCATAGTAGCGTCAAGCACATTGTTGCTGAAGTTTGAGCTTAGCTCAGAGCTACGTTTACTGATCTCGCCGTAACGCTTTTGTTGATCAGCCGGTAAACCAATACCTGATAAATCAAAATCACGCAGTTCATCAATGATGGTTTTTTGTTGGGCTTGAGATAGGCTTGCAAATGCCTCGCTCTCTTTAATGGATTTATACGCTTCGTACAATCCTTTGTGTTGGCCAACCCAAGTGCCATATTCAGATAACTCAGGTAGACACGCTTCATAAGCTTCACGCCATGCTTCGCTATTTTTTACTGAATTTAAATGACTTACTGGCGACCAAATACGGCTAAGGCGATCATCCGTTTCCGCTAAAGGAACAATAATGCTTTCCCAGCTAGGAGTTACGTCAGAAGCTAATACTTCTTCAATTTTTGCACGGCAATCAGCAATCGCTTGTTCTACAGCAGGCTGAATATGCTCAGGCTTAATTTGAGAAAATGGAGGTAAATCAGTGAAGGTCAGTAGCGGGTTAGACATATTCATTCCTTTTTATTTCTTATTCGATTTGATGTCACTATGTAGATAAGATGGTGCTTAATTGACTAAATTTCAATGGCTGATGCAAGAGTACACACATTGAGCCACAAACTTGGGTATAATATTCCCATTCCAATAGTGAGAGTTCATCCATGTTAAGTTACCGTCACAGTTTTCATGCAGGCAACCATGCCGATGTGGTTAAACACATTGTACAAAGCCTTATCCTTAATTCATTAACTCAAAAAGATAAACCATTTGTTTATCATGACACCCACTCAGGTGTTGGCCGTTACGACTTAACGCATGAATGGTCTGAAAAAACAGGTGAATACAAACAAGGTATCGCACGTATCTGGGAGCAAGCGAATCTTCCAGAAGAAATCACCAGCTACCTTGATGCTATCAAAACCTTAAATGACGGCGAAGAGCTGCGTTACTACCCGGGTTCTCCTCGTGTTGGCCGCGCACATTTGCGTCGCCAAGACCGTATGGTACTAACGGAACTTCACCCTTCAGATTACCCACTGCTTGAACAAGAGTTTCATCGTGATCGCCAAGTGTCTATCTATAAAGAAGACGGCTTTGCGCGACTAAAAGCAAGTCTTCCGCCAAAAGAGCGCAGAGGATTAGTCTTAATCGACCCACCTTATGAGCTTGCAAAAGAATATCGCGATGTTGTTACTGCTATTGGCCAAAGTCATAAGCGTTGGGCTACGGGTATTTATGCGATTTGGTATCCGGTGGTAAATCGTCACGATATCGACGATATGATCAACGGATTAAAAAAATTAGACATTCGTAACATTCTGCAAATTGAATTAGGTGTATCACCAGATACCAACGAGCGCGGCATGACAGCATCAGGCATGATCGTAATTAACCCACCTTGGAAACTAGAAAGCCAAATGAACGATATTTTGCCTTTCTTAAAAGAAGCGATTGCACCAGCAACAGGTCACTTCAAAGTAGAGTGGATTGTTCCGGAATAAGATCTAAGGGTTCAGATCGGTCGCAAGCTCCCTCAAAGGATTCAGGAAAAGCAGATAGCATTGCTCAGTTTTATCTCTTTCCTGAAACCTGCAAGCGAAGCGACATGAAACCTAGTAGACCTTGAAAAAGAAAAATTTGGTCGCATTTCATACATAGTAAATAAAAAGAATTAATACCAATGTAATTAATTAGATGAAGATAATTATTAGAATTGGTTAACACTTATTGGAGAGAAAGTAATGACTACGCATTTTGATTATATCTGTATCGGCGGTGGTTCAGGCGGTATCGCATCAGCAAACCGTGCATCAATGTACGGTGCAAAAGTGGCACTGATCGAAGCTCAAGATCTTGGCGGTACGTGTGTAAACGTAGGGTGTGTACCTAAAAAAGTAATGTGGCACGGTGCTCAAGTTGCTGAAGCCATTAACCTATACGCTGAAGATTACGGCTTTGATGTAGAGCTAAAAGAATTCAAATGGAACAAGATGATTGAAAGTCGTCAAGCTTACATTGGTCGTATTCATGAATCTTACGATCGCGTACTTGGTAATAACAAAGTAAACGTAATCAAAGGCTTTGCTAAATTTGTTGATGCAAAAACCGTTGAAGTAAACGGTGAGCACTACACAGCAGATCATATTCTTATTGCCGTTGGCGGTCGTCCAACAATTCCAAATATCCCTGGTGCAGAATACGGTATTGATTCAAATGGTTTCTTTGAACTGACTGAGCAACCAAAACGCGTTGCGGTTATTGGTGCAGGTTACATTGCTGTAGAAATCGCAGGCGTTCTTCACTCTCTAGGTACAGAAACTCACCTATTCTGCCGTAAAGAATCACCACTACGTAGCTTTGACCCAATGATCATCGATACGCTAGTTGAAGTAATGAATACCGAAGGCCCAACACTTCATACTCACTCGGTACCAAAAGAAGTAGTTAAAGAAGCAGACGGCAGCCTAACGCTTCACCTAGAAAACGGTAATACACAAAACGTTGATACGCTAATTTGGGCTATCGGTCGTCACCCAGCAACGGATGCTATCAATCTTGATAAAACCGGTGTTGCGACGAACGATCGCGGTTACATCAAAGTGGATGAATACCAAGAAACAAACGTGAAAGGCATCTACTGTGTTGGTGACATCATGGAAGGCGGTATTGAGCTGACTCCTGTAGCGGTTAAGGCAGGTCGTCAACTTTCAGAGCGTCTATTTAATGGCAAAACCAATGCAAAAATGGACTACGATCTAGTTCCTACGGTTGTATTTAGCCACCCACCAATTGGTACGATTGGCTTAACAGAGCAAGAAGCTGACGAACAATACGGCAAAGAGAACGTGAAAGTGTACACATCAGGCTTTACTGCAATGTACACAGCGGTCACTAAGCACCGTCAACCTTGTAAGATGAAACTAGTATGTGCAGGCGAAGACGAGAAAGTCGTTGGTCTACACGGTATCGGTTTCACGGTTGATGAAATGATCCAAGGTTTTGCAGTAGCAATGAAGATGGGCGCAACTAAGGCTGATTTCGATGCCGTTGTGGCTATCCACCCGACGGGTTCTGAAGAATTTGTAACGATGCGATAGTCTATTTTTAGACTGTTTTAAAAATAAAAAACGCCGCCAATTAACCTTGGCGGCGTTTTTGTTTTATTGAATCATGTTTAACTCGATTAAGCAGTGAGTGACATTACTTACCCGACTGTTCTGCGATTTTAGCTTCAACCATGGGCGCTAATTTTTCATAAGGTAAATAGCCCGGAAGAAGTTGACCATCGATCAACATAGCTGGTGTTCCTCGCACGCCTAAATCCGTAAATAGTTGGTAGTTCTTCGCTACCATATCTTGAACTTCGTCATTCGTTGATACGTACTTTTCCGCATCATTCGCTTTTGCGACCTTCATGATAGAGCGCATATTGTGAATTCCCGGCTTACTTAATAAGGTCTCACTGATCTTATTAAATTTGTCTGGGCTTTCCTTCCACACTCTTAAGGCAAAGGTTGCCGAGTTAGCCGGATTTGAACCCTCTTTAAGTGGTACATAAATATTTATCACTTTAAGATCATCAGGGTGCTCTTCGACCAACTTCATTAATACTGGGTCTAATTTTTTACACCAAGGGCAACTTAAATCCGTTAATACAACAATAGTTAATTTAGGATCTTTCGCACCAAACCACGGTAGATTTGGGTTGTTGTACATATAATCATGATAATCTGCCAACGTTTTTTCATACTTACCCTGTTGAGCAATATACATAGCCAAGCTCTCATGAAGGCTATCAATAATGGTAGGGTTGCCTTTAAGCATTTTATTAATATCTTCCACTTTCTCCGATTGAGTCATTGCAGAAGCAAGAGGAGAAAATAAGCATGCCATTACCAGTGTTGTGATGAATTTCGTTTTAAATTTCATTTTTTATTGTCCGTATATATTCGTTTAGATAAGCCATAAACGAGCAAGTAATCCCATCGGAGTTGTTATCCCCGTGGTGATGTTTTTTATCTCGCCTTTATCAATAATGACGATGGTTGGGGTCACTTGAATGCCCCATTCTCTTGAAATATCGCCACGCGTATCATTCATATTTTTAAAAGTGTAATCGTGAGATCTCATATAACCAGAGACTCTTCTGTCCTCTCCAGAATTCGTACTCACACCAACAACTTGATAAGAATCACTGAACCAATTAATGGTTGGCGTTACAAATCGACACGCTGCACACCACGTCGCCCAGAAATACACCACCACCGGCTTTTCTTGACTCATAGCGATAACATCGATCGCTTCACCTGTTGTACTTATTCCAGCAAGAGCAGGGGCAGTATTCGCTGGCATATCTTTAGTTCTCCACGCATCAACAGCAAAACTAAAAATAATGATCACCAGAAGGTAAATTAGTGTCTCTTTACCCCAGCGCTTCATTTTTTGTCTTTTCCCCATTACGGTTTATTTCCTGCTTTTTTAATCGCATCCATAACGACTTTTTCATTCAAAATAACAGGAAGTTCGATGCCGTTTGGCGCACTTGGGCCATAAACCACATTAAATGGCACTCCAAATCGTCCATGCTCTTGTAGGTAAGAAGTAATTTTTTCACTCGGAACCGTCCAGTCTCCCTGCATAGGAATAATATTCGCGCTGTTTAACTCGCTATAAACTGGCTCTTGAAGCAACACACCAATTTTGTTTGCCTTACAGGTCACACACCAATCAGCAGTAACATCAACAAAGACCACTTTTCCTTCATCTACATATTGCTGAATAGATTCACTCGATAACGGAACCCATTTAGGCTCTTCAGGCAGTAGGTCCGTTGACGTCATGCTGTCTATCACTGTGCCAAAGCCAAATGCGATAGCAAATAAGATACTTAACCACCCTGCCGCTTTCTTACTATGAACTTGAACGGTTCGCAGCAAGATTACGCCACCCGCAATTGCTGCAATGGCATAAATCCAAAGCTCTGATAGATGATTAGAAAGTAAGTTCAGCAACCAAATGCTAGTAATAAGCATCATTGCACCAAAGAGATACTTCACCTTACTCATCCATGGGCCGGGTTTAGGTAATGAAAGAGCAATGGATGGGAAGAGAGCAACCAATATCCATGGTAGAGCCATACCAAGCGCTAACGCAGTAAAAATGCCATACATGGTTGGGATGTTTGTTGCTAAAGCAAAGGCAACCGCAGTACCTAAGAAAGGTGCGGAACAAGGAGTAGAAAGTAAGGTGGCAAACATACCTTGAATAAAATGACCAAAGTACGAATTGTTTCCTTTTGATGCGATCCAAGTGTTGGTGTTTGAGGATAATCGAATTTCAAACAAGCTCAGCATATTGGCACCAAACAATGCCGTAATAAGCGTCATAATTCCAATAAACCACGCACTCTGAAATTGAATGCCCCATCCAATTGCATTGCCTGATAACTTAAGTACCACTAAGAACGAAGCCAGAAGCCAAAAAGAAAAAACAATCCCACTTGCAGAGGCTAAAAACTGCAATTTAATCTGTTTTTTCTCAAGACCTTGAGCTGAAATAACACTGCTTAACTTCATTCCCAATACAGGGAAAACACAAGGCATTACGTTCAGAATTAAACCACCAAATAAAGCAAATAAGATCATTTTCAGAATAGACTGCAATCCATTACTACTTGTGATTATTCCATCACTAATGCTTGCTGGTTGCTCTGCTATAAACTCACTGTCTTTTAAAGTAACACTGATATTTTCACCAGTTAAATCCGGCGTTCCCATCCAACTACTTACATCAAATGTTGCGGTAATATTGTTACCATCTACATCAATCTTTGGGCGAGAAAAATTAGCGTCTTGCATTTCATCTGACGGACCATCTACCAAAACATCAGGCGTTATCCATCCCATTTTTTTGCTTGCAGTCACCTGAAGCTGCATTTTTGTGGCATCCCACACTGCTTTTACATCACTGATCAGTGCAGACTCTTTTGGAACCTGACTTAACCCTTGGGCGTAAACGTGCATCGCTTCTTTAGAAAGCGTTAAATCAGCTGGAGTGAATGTAAGTTCAAATGGGTAGTCAGTCAGTACACAAATAGTGGTGCAAGATGACAGGGTGAGATCAACCTTAAAGGTAACCGGCTTATTAAGATCATCAATATGAAGTGTCATAGGGAAAATCACACTTCCCTTATACCCTAAGGTTTCAATACCAAGTAGATCGAAGCGTTTCGGATATGGCCAATACCAATCGATACTGCGAATATTTTGAGAGTCTTCCCAAGTCATGCTCGGGGCAATACCTCCTTCTCCAGGGCTTCTCCAATACGTTTTCCAATCACCCGCTAAGCGAACTTCTAGAAATCCGGCAACGGTTTGATCGACTTTATTGATTTGCCCGGTAAGAACAAAGCGAGTTTCAATCGGAGTGTGATTCTGGTTTTTGAGCCACCCAGTATTTGGGGTTTCGGCTTGGGCAACGGATATAAATACGCTGCACAACATCGCGAATAGTCCAAATAGGACCATACGTGTTGTCATTACTGATTTTTGCATCTGTGTTTCCTTTAAAAATAAATATACGTCGAATGTTGTTACAACATTCGATTATTTATTCTCTAAAAACACACAACTTGAGGTGAACCCGCCTTCCTTTATGAAGAATAGGCTCAGTAAATGAAGAGGTATAGCCGAATGATAAACACAGCCCTATAACGAGAAGAACCGTGAATATCTGCACAATAAGCGCATGATCGCCAACTTGATGTTGTTCGAAATGGATTAAATGTTCCGATAATTCACACTTATCACCTAATCCATTTTTGTCTTGCTGTGTTTCCGATGCTTGTTGCACAGTATCAGATACTGAGCTATCCAGCGGTAAAGAACACGAACTTAATAAACCAATATTGTTTGCCGCACAGACAAAGATAACCCAGCACACAAGAATGAGGGGCCATCTAAAAAAATCATGTCTGTAAAACGCAGATTTCATCAACTGGTTAACTATAAGAATAAGGAACGTGTGCAGTTAGGACACACGCACCTTTAAATAGTTTCCTAGTTACCTATTTAAATTTAATGAGCGTGGTTATGATGATGGTGACCGCAACCACATGTTGGTGCAGCAACCACGCTTTGTAATGGATGGAATTCCATTTTTTCTTGCAAAGCTTCAGGTGTTAATGAATTTAATAGGTGCATATTCTCGATATTTACCACATTAACATCACCTAATTCACGTTGTGTTTTTGCTACTTCAATAAACTGACGACTTAATGCTTCTGGTAACGTAAATTCACGAATTGCACACAACAAATTAGTTGCTGTATCTACCGCAATCATAGAAACAGATAAGGTATTGTTTTCAGAAAGAGAGAAATATTCATCTGGAATTGCTGATGAATTAAATTGCATTTCAAAAGCCAAATCACCAAAACTAACAACAAGTAGGCAACCGCCTTTCTCTGATGATACTAAACCTAATTGAGCACCACTTTGACCTAATAGTGTTTGTTCATCAGCGGTAATATTGCTAAGTCCAACATACAGTAAATTAGGTAAATCATTACGAAATAGTTCAAGCATCGCACCGTCGCCCTCTTGGAAAGGGTGGTTTTCAAACGTTTGTCCAACTTGAAACTGTGGAGTGTTGTGTTCAGCCATAATCATTACCTTCTTCATCTGTATCTTAATTTATACCGCTAAGTGTAATCCTTATTTGAAAAATGACTATCCTAGTAAAAAGCAAATCACTATTACTTATTTGTAATAATAATCATCATTATTAATTTATTATTAAAAACATCAATAACCTCCATCTACTCAGATCAAAAAATCCATTTAAACTTTCTTAAAATCGAGAATATTCATTCACATTTTCAATATTAACTTATACAGTACGCACAAATTATTTTTATAAATTAACATCGTGCTGCTAGGTACTTCTTCAACACAAATCTTTTATCACTTGTTAGATCTGGATGATGAACAACAACAAAAAGTGCTCGATACACTGAAAGAAAATCAACCAGAAATCCATCAAGAGATCACAGCGTTACTAGGTTCTTCTCCATCAGAGCATTTTTCCGATCTGCTCGGCTTTCACGCGCAACAAACTTGTCATTTTGATTGGGATTTAAGCAATCAAACGATTGATAAATATCAATTACGTGATGAGTTAGGTCGTGGAGGAATGGGCGTTGTTTATTCTGCACATCGAGCAAATGGTACTTTTGAGCAAGAGTTGGCTATCAAGTTTATTCAGCCAAGTTTTAACAACCTACTCGATAAAAGAGCGCTATTTGAAGAAGCTCAACTTTTAGCCCGTTTAAATCACCCTTACATTGCAAAAGTATTCGATGGCGGTGAACACCAAAATCTTGTTTATGTCGTAATGGAAAAAGTGATTGGTTCAACGCTTAACGATTTTTTAGTGACGCATGAACTATCCAAGACACAAAAATTACATCTATTTAGTCAAGTTTGTAAGGCACTTGAACACGCACATCAGCACAATGTACTTCATGCCGATCTTAAACCTGAAAACATATTGATTGATAAGCAACACTCTCCCAAATTAATCGACTTTAACCTTACACAAAAAGTAAAAGGGAGCACGATTGAGCCTCAACAAGGCGTGCTTGCCTTTAGTGAACAATTTGCGAGTCCTGAACAGAAATCAGGTGGGTTTCTTACGCAACAGAGTGATATTTTTTCACTCGGAAAGATCTTACATTTGCTATTTCCAGTAACAAATGAAAATGATGATATTCACTGCATCCAAACGAAAGCGATGCAAGAATCATTAGATAAACGCTATCACTCGGTTTTAGAGCTGCGATTAGATATCGAAGCGGTTATCGCGTCTCGTCCAATTAGCTTAAAGCAGCATCGTCCATGCTATACATTAACGTGCCTATTAAAACGTAAACCTATTCCTTCATTTTTATGTGCATTATTAATGATTACAGGGATCGCATTTTCAAGTTTATTAGCACTTAAAAATCATCAGTTAGAGCAAGAAAAAATCGTTGCTGAAAATATGATGTATGAAGTGACGCAATTACTGTTTCACTCAAAAGGGTCAAGCGTCTCTCAAGCATCGATCAACTCGATGTTAGAGCTTACTCGTCGCCGAATTTTATCTAATCCAGATTTACCAGCACATATAAAACAGCGAATGTTATTGGCCATGATGACGCCAATCCCAACAAAACAGAAATTAACGACTCATCATTTCACCAATAATAATTAAATTCTCGTTTAGAAAAGGACATTCATAATATGAAAAGCAAACCGTTTTCAGCCCTTTTATTGATGCTATTTCTAGGTACTCCTTCTGTTGCTCATGCAGAAATAAAAACGGGATATTTCATCGACTCGCCAGTTACTGGTCTTTATTACCAAACAAGCTCACAACTGTCAGGAACGACAAATAAAGGCGCTTTTGAGTATCGAACTGGTGATGTCGTGCGTTTTTTCTTAGGTACTGATGAAAATGGTTATCTTATTAGTACATTATCGGGCCAAGAGGTGGTTACCCCAACGTTAGCCACCACTACACCAAGTAAAAGCATTAACCTAACTCGGTTATTGCTCTCTCTTGATAGTTCACCAAATAACCGAGATGAAATCACCCTAGCAAGTAAAATGCTTTCTAACGTAGATTTTCAGCAGCGACTCAAGCAAATCGATCTCAATGTATTAGACAGTTCTTCTAAAGAACTAAATATTGATCTCGTTTCAGTAAAAGAAGCCGTTGAGCACTTAAATCTAAGCCAGCAATACATCGAAGATAATTTCACTTCCGATGACATTATTTATGAGCCAGTCAATAAACACCTAAAACACATCATCATTAAGAAAAAAGACTGGCAAGGTCGAATGTGTGCTTACGACATTAAATATCACCATCACCCAAGGTATCGTCCTTCTTTTGGCAATATGGAATACACGGTGACAAATACTCACCTTATCCAATACCCAAGTGCTGGTGACTACTTTAATGGCTGTGAGTTAGATACCAGTCACCCAGTGATTGCAAACAAAAGCCCTATCTCTGAATTTGAAGGCTTTGGTGGAATGATCGGATGTGCAGCAACAGGTTGCACTCGTAATGATCTTAATGGTTTTACGTTAGACGATTATAACGACGAAGGTGACTGGAAATACCGAACCATTGCGATGAATTTTGATCCTGAAACTGAATTAATGATGGAGAAGATTCAAGGGTTAGGTCCTAACGAACACGTACGTCATCAAAATAGAGGTGAACAAATTACTTTTATTTATCCGATAGATAAAGAAGAAAAAATCCCTTTTGAAGGCATATGGCAACAAACGCAATATCACGGTCAAAAAATCGAAAAACACTGTTTATTAGTCAAAAATCATCAAGTTCTTAAGCACCCAAAAACAGGTAAAACCTGCTCAAAAAATGAAGAACAGTACACATTGAATGTGACGAAAGACTACGCCGATATGTGGTGGGTAAACAATAAAGATAATAACGCTCGACTAGAGCAAATGAACCTATTGGTTCGTTGGTATCTCAACGGAAATCAGGTTCAACACACAACATGGGAGTATTTACCCGCAGGTAGAGATTGGAAGCAAGGGGTTCTCTATCGCTACCAACAAACACTTCAACGCCAGCCAAATGGTATTGAAACTATGGATACATTTTCTGTCTCTGAATTTAGCAAAATATAACGGAATTAGTCATGAAAACAACAACAGAACTGACTCGCATTATTCAAGATTGGCAAGCAGGAAATAAACAAGCTGAAAACCAGTTATATCAATTCGCTTATTTACAGCTCAGACATATCGCTCAAGAAGAGCGAAAACGTAACGCTGAAAAATTCGGCCAACATAACGATGTTCTGACTGACAGCGTAAATAGCACAACGGCTTTGATTCACGACGCTTACCTTAAGCTTTCAAACTCAGAGCTAAGTGATGTAAAAACCAAACGCGATTTCTTTTTAATGGCCACCAAAGTGATGCGCCAAATCTTGATCGACAATGCCCGTTCGCAACAAGCTCAAAAACGTCAGGCGTTAACCTCAATTCAAGATGATAATGATAAATTTGAACAATTGATCATTATGGATAAAGCACTTGATAACTTTAGTGTGCGCTATCCCCGCCAATCCAATGCCCTAAAGTTAAAATACCTTATGGGCATGAAAAACAATGAGATTTGCCAACTTTTAGAATGCAGCTCAAGCCTAATAGAGAAAGATTTAAAATTCTCTCGCAGCTGGCTTCAAACTCGTATGATGTAATTACTAATGAAAAAAAAAGCACTCATTCTATTATCAATAAGTACTATTGCTTTAAGTGGTTTTTGGCTACGCTCTGCTATTTCATCACCATCCGAACATGCCGTGATAGCAGAACCAATTCCATTACCAAAAATACAAAACACACCATCTCGTGAAGCATTTTTATCTAGCTTTCATAAAGAAAAAACACAGTTAAATACAGTGCAAAAAAAGGAACGAGATAATGATGAAACTACGGAGTATTCAGAGAAAATAAATACCCAAAAAACATCACCTCAAGAAGATAGTGAAACTGATTTAGAATATAACGTAGATAAAGTACAAAGCCTCCCACAATTGAGCTCGACTCAAAAAGTAGGAAGTGCTGGCAACCAAAAACCCAGAGTGGATAACGACATACAGCAGCAGTTACAGACCATGATGTATGCGTGGAATTTAACGCAATCCACACCGGTAAATTATTCATTTAATATCAACGGTCTTTTTTATGATGAGGAGCATGACTTTATTACCACGAGAGTTCGCTTCTCTTATCCAGGACTTTCTTTAATCAATAGAGGCGAGCTAACCTTAGTTGGTTCTCCTATCGAAAATGATAAACCAACTCAATTCATTATTTCAGCAAAAGATGACTATCATGGAAATAAAGAAAGTGCATGGACTCATGTGAGCTTTGATTTACCCTCGACAGAAGAATCAAACTCAAGTGTTGAACATCCATTAATTGGGCATACCCTTTATCGGTTAGAAACAACAAATCATTTTGCTGGCCATAACTATGATTACGAAATTGTTTATTGTGAGGCATTTAAGTTCATTAATAACCTCGCTTATTATGCGGCTTCAACCAATAAAAGAGCCTGCCCTACAGAAGAGTCGCTATCCGAAGTCGGTACCTATGCCATTGATGACAAGCACCTTGTTGTAACAAGCAGCTATTCGGCTTTTGATGCAGAGCAACGTTGGAAAATACTGCATTCCTATGAATCTAGTTTTAATAAAGGTGAAAGCCTACTTACCACAATTCATAATGGAAAAGAGTTTGAGACCTACACAATATTAAAAAATAAACGAACAATGGAGTCTCGTTTAAATGTCGTTACTGGGCAAACCCCTTATCAAATGGAAAAATTTGAATATTTCTTCCCTACAGACAAACAAGGAAACTACATTAAAGGCACAGCGGGAATGTATATGATGGATTCTAGGTTGGTTAATCCAAACTGGTTCGAGCTAGATTCTGATCTCAATATTCATTCAGATACGCATAACATGACGTGTGATTTTGTAGTCGCTTTTTATCAAAGCTCAACCATAGGTGGTCAAGGAGCAAGTGGCATAAGTATAACGTCGAGCTCTATGGCTCCTAACTATATTGACCCACTAGAATGCGAAGAAAGAATTAATCCAGATAATGGTAAACGCTATGCGTACCTTGACTTAGATTACTCACCTTATGATGAGTTTGTTGATGGGGGGATCTATAGCTACATTTTAAAACCCAAACCAGAATACGCTCATTTAGTAGAAGAGTTTAAAGTTAACTTAATCTATCACGCACCAAATTTAAGTTAAAAATCATAGTGATAAAACAAAAAAAAGAGCGAAATGCGTCGCTCTTTTTTGTTTGGCCTATGATAGGCTAAAAACTCCAGAGTGCCTGTAGACCGGTACTGAATGTATGAGTATCTGCCTCTGGCAGCGTTGCATAGCCATTTTTGGTTTCGCGCTCTGTACAAACACCATCAACCATGGTGACGCACGTTTCAACTAGCACCGCTTGCTTGTCTGTCTCAAAACGTTTCTCATAACCTAGCATCGCATACCAACCAAGGTGTAACCCTTTCATTACTTCGTAACTAATGGTCCCTTCGATTGATGCTCTCATCCCAAAATCATTAAATGTATTATCTTCAAACTTAGTATTTTGAGTTACGCTATAGATCGGTACACCTAATACAGCACGTCCGCTCACTTTCCATTTATTATCACTAAATAGTAAGCCATTATCGTAAGCCACACCCAAATCAACAAAAATATCGGTCGAGGTTTCTTCCCATGTGCCATAAAACGCTTTATTGGTGAACCCATTATGGTTTCTCATACCGTAGCGAGTATACGTTTGGTAAGTAAGTGCCGGACCACCGATAACTCGCCACTCATCAGTAAGTTTGTAGTGCAGTTGAATGTTGGTCGCCGTTTTTAAATATTCAAACTTATTGGTTTGCATTAATTGATCATAATACTTCCAATCTTCTTGCGCACTTTGAGGAGAAAATGAAGCTAAGGCATCAATAGAAAAATCAAACTTATCGTTAATGTAATACAAGCCACCACTGTTCAAAACAGGGTTTGTGATCGTCACTTTAGATTGTGTTCCACCATAATATTCTTGATACGTTACGTTCTCTAAACCAAACGTAAAGTAAGAATACCCATAGTTTTTGTCTCCCTCATGCGCCATTGCAAAACACGGCAATAAACCTAACCAGTATATTTTTTTCATTTTTCGTCCCTAGATGTATTTTTGGGTGCGAAATATGAGTGATTCATTCCAAAAAACCAATAGTGCTATTGATAAAAAAATAAAATAAATTTTACGGTTTTTTTCCTATTTTCCGTGTCTTGTTTTGTTTTTTGAACCGGCGTAAAAGTGTCGCACTTTTGAGTTTTACAAATAAATAAACACTTATTGAGGGAAAGGCTACCCTCATCAAAAAGGATTGAGACAGAATGAAAAAGGTAAGTTTATTAGCAGCGTCAGTGGCACTAGCGTTAGTAGGTTGTGGCGGTTCTGATGGTGGTTCAGATACCAATACTGGTACACCTTCAGCTGGCGGTATTATTATTACTGGTTTTGATGGCTACTTTAAGAATGCGGTTGTGTTTGATGATGTAAACAACGATGGCATTTTAGACGTTAACGTTGATACTGTATTTGGTCTAACTAAAGCCGATGGTAAAATCACTCTACCAAAAGGAACAGAGTTCCAAGGATCTCTGGCCCTTAAAACGCTAAAACCTGGCGATACAGACAAGGCGCTTGCGGCAAAGCTAGCAGCACTAAGCCCAGCTGCTGATTCTTACTCTGACTTCATGAATACATACACAACAGATATGGATCATGAAGGTCAACCAATGGCAAATGCTGTTGTATTCCGTGCACCTGTTTCCGCTGAAGATAAAACAGCAGTAATTTCTCCACTAACCGATCTTGTTGCTATCGAAATGGCAAAAGGCACGGCTGAAAATCCAGTAAGTGAAGAAGCTGCGATCGCAGCTGTAACAGCAGCACTTGGCGGTACAGATGAACAGCCTATTGACCTATTCTCTGATTTCGTAAAAGATTCAAAGACAAATTTAGAAAGTGCTAAGCTACACAAAACAGCACAAATCCTGACAGAATCAAAAGCAAAAAACCCTACTGCTTATGAGCAAAATTCAGCTGAGATTGCAGCTGTTGCTCAAGAAGAGTCTGAAAAGATTGTAACTGATGAAACGATGGGTTCAGATGATTTATTAAATCAGAAGCCTGTCATTAACCCTTCAGCACCAACAGCTCCTGTTGTCTCGAACTACAAATTATTAGTAAACGAAGACGCTAAAATTGCCATTCAAAAAGAAATTAGTGCATTAGCTATCACTGAAGGTCAATCTCTAAACACGACGATTACTATTCCTGCTGCTCTATTCCAAGATAAATACGACAACGTACAAACTAACGTACAAGCAGTAGCTGAAATTAATGGTAAAGGTGAAATTACAGCTAATTTAGTAGGCGAAACACTGACATTATCAACTAATAACCTACAACCTACTCAAGACATCTACACCATCACATTAAAAGCCGAAGATAAAGCAACGGCAAACTCTGAAGTATTAAATACACTAAGCACAACATTCTCATTTAAAGTTGAGCTACAAAACTCAGCACCTGTTGTAGATACGGACACCCAAACGAACATCCAAACTCTTGTTGATTCTTGGAAAATGCAACAAGGTGCTGCATTTTCACAAACATTCTCTGTTGATGGCTTATTCAGTGACCGTGAGGGGGATGCTTTAACTTATACAACTAACATCAACTCTGTTGTACCAGGTCTAACTTCTAAGTTTAATAAAAACACTGGTGAAATGACCATTTCGGGTATACCTCAACCTAAGAATTTAGGTGAATTAGCATTTACTATTATTGCTGATGACGGTCACCCTGCAACTCGACTTGCTTCTACTCCTGCAAGCTTCACATTACCAGCAATTGAAGCTGGTGAAATCGCCATCGATACAAATGTTAAAGCAGAATTACAAGCAAAAACAACGGCATGGCAATTAAAAGTTGGTAATGAATTTAACCAAACACTAAATATCAGTGAACTATTTGATTCAGCTGTAAATGGTGACGTTCAATATTATGCTAATTATGCAGAACACGACAACGCACCAGCATCAAATCCAATTAATGGCGTTAACGTAACAGTTGATCAAAGTGGTTTAGTTACATTAGTAGGTACTCCAACTCAAGTAACTAATGGGGTTGTTCTATACCTAGCTCAAGGCATCAATTTCTCTGGTGGCGAAGACAATGACATTGAATCAGAAATGGTATTACTGAATCTACCAAATGTTCTCCCAGCAGATGAAATAACACCACCACCAGCAGGAACTCACCCTCTTGAAAACAAGAATTGGTATGTTTTAGAGCGTGGTAACAATGATGGCGACGGCGATGATAGTAATGATTACTCACGAGTTTGGTGTGATACGTATCGTTTTGAAGATGGCATTGCATTAAGTAATAATCGCTCACCAAGTAATAGCAATACATGTTCTGAAGAAACTGTTCCACAGGATGATAATGGCACTTATGTTATTGATGAAAATAACAACCTTGTTGCTACATTTACATTTATAGAAAATGGTGAGGAACTAACAGAAACTTTCACTGTTTCAATTAATGACGATACAAATGCACCAATGGATGAAATCTCAATTGGTTCTAAATCAGTTCTCTTCTCTATGGAAGAACAAGGCCAAGTTGAGCATGAAACTAAAACATTCTTTGCAGAAAAAACAGATGCAGAAAAACGCATTAATGTTAAATCAAGTGACGGTCCAGAGTTACGTGATGCACCTCTATACTGGCCTGGTCAGCAAGATGGTGAATACGTACTAAAATCAACATCGCTGCAAATGAACACAGCAGAAAATAGCTCAGGAAACAGTCACGATTACATTAAAGTTTGGATTAATGGCGTAAGTTGTGACGGTTTATTCGAAGGTTTTGATGGTGATAGTCCTATTTTCGAAAAATTCATCGTGACATCAGACTCAATTTCTTTAGATGACGTTAATGGATGGCACGGAAACCAATTAGGGTACTCTTCATGCTTTACCGCAGAAGAAGATGGAACACCAAACGCTGTCATCTCATTCCTATTTGGCATGAACGACAACTACACATTAAATGCAAATGAAACCTACAGCATCATGGGTAAGGTATCTAATGACTGGAGTTCTGCACTTAGTGACATCAACTTTAACATGACTTGGACTGGTTCGACTAACAACGACTAATTCCAATTATTAGCAATAGCCCTCGATACAACATCGGGGGCTTTTTTATTTCCATTTCCACTTTTCTCCCCACTTCCCATTAAAATCCAACTCACATCACAAAAAACTCACCTCAAATTTCCATTTCCACTTTTATTTCCACATTAGGCAAATCTGTAACCTCATAATAAGTAAGGGAATAGCAAAAAAAGTATGATCTACATCTCTTCAAGTATTCCAATTTCCACTTCAAAGTGGAAAAACTCTCTCTGTTCACTTTTTCTTTCCACTTATATTATTTCATCATCAAGTTACGTATTAAAAATATTATTTAGAGGAAATAAAAAACGTGAATAGTAATACTCTAGAAATAAATGAAGAGTTATTCACTGATGAAGTAGATTCAACGTTCAATAAAGTTATCGATATTTTACGAGCTGAGAATATATTTCCAGACAGTGTTCAAAAACAAATGCTTTATTCTCACTTAAAAGCAATGGTAATTCGTTCTCATACTAATGAACCATTACCAGAAGTTGAAATTGAAATGTTTGATGAAATATCTAAGTCATCACACAAATTAGCTGAAGATGTCGTGAAATGGTTTCCGGCATTAGCATACGAAGAAACATATTTATTATCTGTTCACTTTGAAGTGGCAAAAGAAAACGAATTAACTGAAGAATTAGGAGCTTAATATGGCTGATGTAAAAGTAGTTATCGGTGACCGTCTAGGTAAAGGACAAAAAGTAGGTATGGGTGTTGAAGCTGCAGGTGGTTCTGTAACAGTAATCCCTGGCATGGCAGCAGATATGAAGCTTGGTGACATCATGAAACAAGAAGAAGCTGACTTCGGTATCTCTTTTTGTGGCAGTGGCGGTGCTGGTGCTATCACGGCTCAAAATAAATACGGTTACAAAGCAAAATATGGTATGCGCTCTGTAGAAGAAGGCGTTACTGCAATTAATGAAGGTTATAACGTTCTTGGATTTGGTTTTATGGACCAAGAAGAACTAGGTAAAAAATTAGTTGAAGCCTTCGTTAAAAAATACAGAAGTTAATTATTTATGAAAGAATCTATTACAACAACCGTAACGGTCAGTGGTAATGGAAATACAAAACAATCAGCTTTCAGCTCTGCATTAAGTAATATTCAAAAAACCATTTTAAAAGATAACGAACAAGTTATTTTACGAATTGAACCTGTTGATGTGAAATTAATTAATGCAGAGAAAAAAGAAAGAATTGAAAAGTTTATGTTTTTCTTTTTACCAAGAAATAAAACAACCTACTCAGTCACGATTGATGTCACTGTTAATGTCACAGTAATTAATATTGACCAATTGGATTTTAAATCAATATAAACACCTATTTATTTAATTAGCACTTAATTAAATATACTAACGGAAGGTATATATAGATGTTCTTAATAATATTAATAAAGTCCCTCATTATTGGGGCTTTAGTTGGCGTCGGCGTTGGTGTCGGTGCAGCTCGAATGTTCCATGCTCCAACAGTTCAAGGGATGGGTGCATTCCGTACTCTTGGAGAGCTTAATTCTTGTGAAGGTGACCCTGCTTCTCACTTCTCTTTTGGTCTTGGTTTCTTCTTTAACGCATGGGCATCATCTGTTGCTGCTGGTGCATTCACTCAAGACGTTGATCACCGCATCATTCCTAACTGGGGTGCCGCTGCTCTAATGGTTAAAAACCGTGATGTAGCAACAACCATGCACGACCCGAAAAAAATGGGTATTGCTTGTGGCATCATCGGCATGATCGTTGTTGCTTTCTTAAATACAACAGCATCAGCTGTACCAGAAAGCCTACAAATCACAGCCGTTAAAGTACTTGTTCCTGCTGCTAACCTTCTTGTAAACATCGCGATGCCGGTTATTTTCTGGCTTGCTGCTATTGATGCTGGTCGTCGTTCAGGTTTTTGGGCAACTATCTTTGGTGGTCTTGCTCATATGATCATGGGTAACGCCGTTCCAGGTCTTGTTCTAGGTATCTTAATTGGTAAAGGTGTTGAAGATGGTGGCTGGAACCGTGTAACAAAAACGATGTTAACTGCGGTAATTGCACTGTTTGTTCTAAGTGCCTTCTTCCGTGGATTTGACCTTGAGCTTCTAGAATCTTTCCGACTCACTATCCCTACATGGTTAGAGAGTGTTCATACAAGCATTAGCGGCAAATAGTAAGTCTGGAGTTTTAAAATGGATGACAAATTAAAGAATAACTTTTGGTACGCAGATTGGTCTTTTCCATTCTTCGTAGGTCTGCTTTCTTCAGGCGTATTTGCTGGTACTCACATGTATTACCTATACGGCATCGGCGCATTTAACGAAGTTGCTTTCGTTTCAATGTTACGAGCTGGTATGGATACAGGTGTTTATGGTGCAGTTGCTGCCTTTGGTGCGAGTTTCTTATTCGCTCGAATCATTGAAGGTTCACTAGTTGGTATCTTAGATATCGGTGGTGCAATTCAAACCGGTATTGGACTGGGTGTTCCGGCTCTACTTCTTGGTGCTGGTATTGTTTACCCACTAGAAAACTTTGTTGCCTCATTAATTGTTGGCTTCTTCTTAGGCGTGGCAATTGGTTACATCATCATTATTGCTCGTAAATATACCGTTGGCCAAAGTAACTCTACCTACGGAGCTGACGTCATGATGGGTGCTGGTAATTCATCTGGTCGCTTCTTAGGTCCTTTGATTGTTCTATCTGCAATTGGTGCTTCAATTCCAATTGGTATCGGTTCATTAATTGGTGCTCTAGCATTTTACCAATGGCAAAAACCAATCACTGGTGGCGCAATTTTAGGGGCAATGGTTTTCGGTTCATTATTCCCAGTAGCCATCGGCTAACCCATATTGGTAATGCTCTTCAACCAAGAAGAGCATTACATAACGCAGGTAAGAACTATGTATGACTTACTCATTAAAAATGGAAAATTAGTCAACGGTCATTTTGTTGATATTGCTATTCAAGCAGGAAAAATTGCCAAAATTAATACCAATATTATCGAAGGTGCTGAAAAAGAAATTGATTTAAAAGGACTTCATTACATCAGTGCTGGTTGGATAGATTCTCACACTCACTGTTATTCCGCTTCCCCTATTTATAACGATGAGCCAGATTTAATTGGTGTCGCTCATGGTGTAACCACTGTTGTCGATGCTGGTAGTGTCGGTGCGGATGATATTGATGATTTTTATCAACTAACTCAAAAAAGCTCAACTAACGTATACAGCATTCTGAATATTTCTCGAATTGGTTTATTACGACAAGATGAGCTTGCTGATATGAGTGATATTGATTTGGATATCGCTAAAGAAACCATCAACAAACATTCCAATTTTGTGGTTGGCATTAAAGCGCGAATGAGCGGCAGTGTTGTAAAAGAAAATGGATTAAAACCTTTAGTTAAAGCCAAAGAGATGCAAGCTCAAAATAACCACCTACCTTTAATGGTACACGTTGGAAATAATCCACCAAATTTAGATGATATTGCTGAATTATTAACAAAAGGCGACATCATTACACACTGTTATAACGGTAAACCAAATCGCATTTTAACTCCTGAAGGTGAGCTAAAAGAATCGATGAAAAAAGCCATTAAACGTGGCGTTATTTTAGATGTTGGCCATGGCGGTGCGAGTTTCAGTTTTGACGTTGCTGAACAAGCGATTAAAAAAGGGATTTACCCTGACATAATAAGTTCTGATATTTACTGTAAAAACCGAATAGCAGGACCGGTACGTAGCCTAGCTCATATCATGTCCAAGTTTTTAACCATTGGTTTATCTCTTGAGCAAGTAATCAACAGTGTCACGATAAATGCTGCAAATGCACTGCAAATGGACACAAAGGGTCAATTAGAAGTGGGGAAAGATGCCGATCTAACCATTTTTAACATCCATCACGAACCATGTACTTTTGTCGATTCTGAACAAGGAAATCGTCAAGGTAACGAATCATTTTTACCTTTGGCAAGCATTGTTGCAGGTCAAATTATCACGACACAACACGGAGAGAACACTGATGTCTTCAATTCATGAGAAGTATGGTCTAACTGAAGTAATTAATGCATCTGGTCGCATGACGGCATTAGGGGTTTCAACGCCAAATGAAGACGTTGTAAATGCAGTAAAAGAAGGGCTTGGACAATATTTTGATATAAAAGATCTCGTTATCAAAACGGGTGAATATATTGCTAACCTTCTTAATGTTGATGCTGCAGTTGTTGTCTCTTGTGCTTCTGCTGGCATCGCTCAGTCTGTAGCTGCAGTTATTGTTAAAGACAGCCAATACCGTTTAGAAAACCTACACGCCCATGCTCACGATGTTCCATCAGAAATTGTACTGCCAAAAGGCCATAACGTTAACTTTGGAGCCCCTGTTGGCACCATGGTAACTCTCGGTGGCGGAACCATTAAAGAAGCGGGATACGCGAATGAATGTTCAGCAGAACAACTTGAAGCCGCTATCACTAAAAATACAGCAGCGATTTTGTACATCAAATCTCACCACTGTGTTCAAAAAAGTATTTTAAACGTAGAGCAAGCGGCAGTTGTAGCTCAAAAACATAACCTGCCATTAATTGTTGATGCCGCAGCAGAAGAAGATTTAAAAGGCTATTTTGCAATGGGTGCTGATCTCGTTATTTACAGTGGTGCAAAAGCCATTGAAGGACCAACAAGTGGATTAGTTGTAGGTAAAACTCAATATGTAGATTGGGTTCGCAAACAATCTCAAGGCATTGGCCGAGCAATGAAAGTCGGCAAAGAAGGTATCTTAGGTTTAACTCACGCTATCACTGATTACTTAACTGTTGAAAAAGAATCAGGCCAAGAAATGGTCGCGAAGATGGAAAAGTTCATCGCTGATATGAACACCATTCATGGCGTAACGTCACGAGTCGTATGGGACAGCGCAGGACGTGATATTGCAAGAGCTGAAATTGCTTTTAACCATGAAGCCCTAGGTACAACAACCAATAATATCGTTAAGCAATTAAATAACGGCAATCCAGCGATTTACTGCCGTGGCTACAAAGCTAATGAAGGCATTATTGAGATTGATGTTCGCAGTGTTAACACCACTCAATTAAACACTATTTTCGAAAAAATTAACGCATTATTTTAAGAGAGATATTCCATGAGTTTAAAAGCTAACTTCTATAAAAACCGTGTATGCCTAAACGTATTAGCAGGCTCTGTTGATAATGCGGCTGATATTTATGACGCAGCAGAAGGTCATGTTCTTGTTGGTGTTTTATCTAAAAATTACCCAGATGTTGATACTGCAGTTGAAGATATGAAGAAATACAGCGAAGTAACAAATAATGCTGTATCTGTTGGCTTAGGTGCAGGGGACCCAAATCAATCAATGATGGTTTCGCTTATTTCACAACATGTACAACCGCAGCACATTAACCAAGTATTTACTGGTGTAGCAACAAGCCGAGCTTTAGCTGGGCAAGATAAAAGTATCGTGAATGGTCTTATTTCACCAACTGGCACTGTAGGTATGGTGAAAATCTCAACGGGTCCGTTAAGTTCTCGCTCTGAAGACGCAATTGTTCCGGTAGATACAGCAATTGCCATGCTAAAAGACATGGGGGGGAGCTCTGTAAAATACTTCCCAATGGGCGGTTTAGAAACACGTGAAGAATTTGCTTGTGTTGCAAAAGCATGTGCTGATCAAGATTTCTGGTTAGAGCCGACAGGTGGAATTGACCTTGAAAACTATGAAGAAATTATGCAAATCGCATTAGATGCAGGTGTAAGCAAAATCATTCCTCATATCTACAGCTCTATCATAGATAAAGCGACAGGAAATACTCGCCCTGAAGATGTAAAAACACTGTTGGACATGACAAAAAAACTGCTTAACTAAGTTTGCTCCAAAAGGCCAATTATTCGCCCCCGGATATTGGCCTTTTTCATTAAAAACAAGAGATAAAATGTATATTTTTCAATAAAATAAATTACATCCACATATACATCACATATTGAATAAATACCATTACCCTAACGTTTTCGTTGGTTGATATTATTATCAATATAAACACTTATTAACTGTTCTGGTTTTTCTATGATCCAACTGCCTTATCCTCGTCTTAATGTCATTTTTGAAGCGCTTAGATATGAAGCTCTTCCTCAGCAAGAGCTTGCTCAGCGTTGTGATATTTCAACACGAACAATTCGAACAGACATCTCTGCCTTGAATGATATTTTGGCTTCTTATGGTGCCCAAATTCAGCACCAGAGAGGAAAGGGTTATCACTTTGATATCTATGATGAGACCCGTTTCTTGGATATTGAAAAACAAACGAAAAAAATGAAATCCTCACCTCGTAACGCTAAAGATCGCATGGTGTATTTGATGATGCGTCTATTATCTCAAGAGGAAGAATGTAAGTTAGATGATCTTGCCAATCAGTGGTTTGTCAGTCGAACTTCATTACAAGCCGATATGGGAGAAATTCGAGAGCAACTTGAACAATATAATTTAGAGCTAATAAGCAAAGCACATTGTGGATTACGCCTGTTTGGTGAAGAGCAAGCTATTCGAGCTTGTATCGCCCATATTTTATTTCAATTTAAACCAAGCGATCATACGTTTATTGATGTATGTGAATATTTTTTCCCAGAGATTAACCACCCGTCCTTGAAAGCCGATTTACTTGAGCTAATTAATAAAAATCACATCAAGCTTACTGACGAAGGTTTGCATCATTTAGTCGTCTATTGTGGTATTGCCCTACATCGCTTAAAACAAAATGCGAGTATTCATCATGTGGATCAACCAAACCTCAGTGAAGAAGCACAAAAAACGGCAACAGAGTTAAGCCAAACCATAGAAAGTTTACTTGGTGCACCTTTACCTCAAGCAGAAATAGATTATCTAAGCATTCAAATTGCGGCACGTCGAGTTACTGGGGTTCCTGAAATCGACATTCAAAAACCAACAGAGCAATTAGAGCTAACTCAATATTTATTGAATTATGTTAATACGCATTACAACTACGATCTGCGTAATGATGAGCAATTAAAACGAGACTTACTCTGCCATATCACCACCATGATCTTACGAGTTAAGTATCAAATTACCATTCCAAATCCACTATTTGATCATATTAAACGCTATTACCCATTAGCCTATGATATGACTGTAGCTGCCGTTTCTCATTGGGGTAAGCATTTAATTCCAGACGGTGAGATCGGTTACTTAGTCATGCATATTGGCGTTGGATTAGAGCGTAATTTTTCACTTGAAGAGCAACTTCCACCAAAAGCTTTACTTGTTTGTGACTCAGGCACATCAATCGTGCGTTTACTTGAATCACAACTTATGCGCTCACTGCCTCAACTCACAATAGAGAAAGTAGAGAGTCTTAGAGATTATGAAGAACTATCAAAAGTAGATGCCGATTTCGTTATCTCGACAGAAAAAGTATCACAAAAAAACAAACCGACAATCACGGTATCTCCGATACCAACAAGCTTCCAATTAGAACAAGTAAATAAACTCATTCTAATGAATCGCTCACACCCATATATGTTGGATAAATTTTTTGATCACCGTTATTTTTCTGTTCTGGATGAACCAATGACTCAAGGAGAAGTGCTTAAAAAATTCAGTTCTCATTTTACAGAAGATAACATCACCCCTATTGAGTTTTACGACTCTGTTATTGAGCGAGAAAGCATTACCTCGACGATGCTAGGGGAAGGCATTGCAATTCCACACTCGTTGGGATTACTCGCTAACGAAACAAAAGTATATACCATCATTTCTCCACACGGCGTAGATTGGGGGAATGGGAAAATAGCTCATGTGATTTTTCTTTTTGCTATTAATAAAGACGATTATGAAGAAGCGATGAGCCTTTACGATTTATTTGTGACCTTCATGAATGGCAAAGCCGTCGATACCATTTTAGGCTGCCACTCTTATGACGAATTTCAATATGTAGCTAAAGAATGTTGGTTTAATCGCAAAAAAGATTGGTAAATAAAAAACCCCGGAACATGCCGGGGTTTTACATATCAATTAAATTGAACAATAAAAATTATCCGCGAGGCTTAAACTCAAGCACTGGTGCTTTCTCTCCATCATTCACATCTTTTGGATTGTTAATAACTAAAAAATCCAAGGCGCGTCCTGTAGGACTAAGTAACGCAAGCTCTTCTCTATGTTCATCTTCCAAACAAATATTTAATGAGATATTTGAAAGCGCCTTAACACCAAATTCATCTTCTAATGTCTCTAGTGCTTCTTGTAGGTTTTCAGCAAGAGACTTACTGTCCCAGCGACCTTTAAATTGGATTTCCAACGACTTCATCCTCTACTTTCTTAGTACACATCACATTTAGCATGGAGGTGTTTTTTAATTTTCTGGCCGCACCATCTTTAAAGAGTCCCAAATTATCAGCACCCCAATAAGGCAATAATACAGGCCATTTGTCTTTGGTCATTATCGTTGAATCAAGCAAGATTTGCCATTGCTCTTTAGTAACCAAATCCATATCTATTTGCTGACAAATTTCTTGAGCATGTAGAGATGTAGCTCGAAGCCATGGCAAACTATTTTCCATATAAAAACCTTCACTAGTGTCATCTGTAAATGGAACTACAAAATGAAGATTATTTATCTTTGTTTGCTTGCGAATAGTAATAGGATCAGGTTCTGGCTCGCTTACCGCCTCTGGAGCTCTTTCAATCGGTTCTTCAACTTGAGGCAACAAAGCTAAGTTCACCTCCCTTAATGCTGCATGTTTAAATAACCGATCACTTTGTAAACGTCTTAATTGCTTTTGCGCTGTAGTGAAATCTTGATAAGGCCCAATCAAGCAACGCTTAGCTTCTCCCTCTAATTTAAAGTTAATCGAGGCATCCACTTTCTTTTGAATATGATTTACTTTTTCTTTCGTCAGATCTTGATTAAACACACCACATTGAATCCAAAACTCGCTCTTTCCTTTTTCTAATTTTGGTTGTTGATTTCCCCATAAACCATCACCAATTGGGCAAGCATCTAACAACACATTTTTCGCATCAGAATGCGCATCTTTAGAAAAACAAATCGAGGTAAGTGCGCTTTCCTTTTTAACCACATCATCATTTGAAGCATCATTGGCATAAGCATGCGTCATAACAAGAACACTACTTAATACTCCCAATGAAATTTTTGTTATTTTTATTAATTGAGTCATCAAACTTCTCCAAGCAAGCACTTACAATATTATCAGCATAGCAAAAGTTATGTTTCAAATCCGAGAACCTCATTCTAATGCGCTTATATTACTCATTTTCATAGAATAAAATGGCTATCCATAAGCCGATAAACTAAAATTATTTTTCCCCTTCTCTATTTATGTCGAGTAACACATGGAAGTTGAACTGTTAGAAATACAGCATTTTTTATCTCAATACCCTCCGTTTAATTTACTTCCAGAGGAAGCGATAAAAGAAGCGGCGCAAAGTGTTGAAATATCTTATTACCGAGCAGAAACCATGGTGATTGGCTTTGGTGATGAGATCAAAGATCTCTACATGGTTCGCAGTGGTATCATCGAAGTATATCGTCGAAATGGAGAACTTTATAACCGTCTTGATGAAGGTAGTATCTTTGGCCAAATGGGACTATTAATGAACAATAAAGTTCGTTTCCCAGCCAAAGCCCTAAAAGATTCCCTGCTTTATTGCATTCCTGAAGCCGTTTTTGATGATTTTTGTGAACGCTATGATGAGTTCTCTGACTTTGTTGAAGTAGAAGATGCCACTCGTCTAAAACAAGCGGTTGAAAACACAGAAGACGATGCAAACGACTTAACAACATCTAAAGTGAAAACGCTGATCACCCGTGAAGCCGTAATGATTGAAAAAAATCAAACCATTCAATCTGCTGCAAAAACCATGGCTGAAGAAAACGTATCAGCGGTATTAATCACAGATCCCGACATCGATATCGAAGAAGAAGATAATAACTTTGTTGGTATTATTACCGACCGAGATTTATGCACCAAAGTATTAGCGTGTGGTTTGGATTTTGAAACACCAGTGTCTGAAGTAATGTCGACAGAATTAATCTCTCTTGATCACAATGCTTATGTTTTTGAAGCCATGCTGATGATGCTACGCTACAACGTCCACCACCTTCCTGTACTAAGAAATAAACAACCTATTGGCGTTATTGAAGTTTCTGATATTGTTCGCTACGAATCACAAAACAGTCTGTTGTTTGTAAGCAGTATTTTCCAGCAACAAACCATTGAAGATTTAGTGATACTTTCCACTCAACTGAAAGACTGTTTCTTACGTATGGTCAACGAAGACGCTAACTCTCACATGGTTGGTAGCGCAATGTCTGAAATTGGACGTAGTTTTAAACAACGTTTATTAGAACTAGCAGAAGAAGAGCTTGGTGAGCCTCCTGTACCTTATTGTTTCTTAGCTCTTGGTTCTATGGCTCGTGACGAACAATTAATTGTTACAGACCAAGATAATGCGATCATTTTAGATAATGAATACAACGAGAAAGAACATGGTGAATACTTCAAAGCGCTATCTGAATTTGTTTGTGATGGTTTAGCAGCTTGTGGCTATAAATATTGCACAGGCGATATCATGGCAACTAACCCTAAATGGCGTAAGACACAATCAGAGTGGGAAGAATGTTTTGCCGATTGGATTGATAACCCAGATCCTCAAGCACTATTAAATAGCTCTATTTTCTTTGATTTAAATGGCGTCTATGGTCGAACTAAATGGGCTGAACAACTTAATGGCTTCATTGTTCGACGCGCGAAAAAGAATAACCGCTTCTTAGCTTGTTTAGCACGAAACGGCTTACGTCGAACACCACCTCTGGGTTTCTTTAAAGACTTTGTAATGGAAAAAGATGGTCGTCATAATAATTCCATCAACCTAAAGCGTCGTGGTACAGCTCCACTAGCTGATTTAATTCGTGTTCACGCATTGGCCATTGGCTCTCATGCTCAAAACTCATTTGAACGTTTAGATGACATTATCGAAGCTGGTATTTTACCTAAATCCAAAGGCCAAGATTTGCATCATGCAATGGAATTAATCTCACTGGTTCGATTACGCCACCAAGCATTAGATGTCGAAGCTGGTATTGAACCCGATAACAATATCGAACCTGAAAACATGTCAGACTTTGAACGCCGTAATTTAAAGGATGCATTCCAAGTACTAAGTAACGCTCAAAATTTCTTAAAATATCGCTATAACGCGAATAAATTCTAGGAGCTAATGATGATCCCACACGCTCCTCAAGAAATTTTAAACTGGCCTTCCTTTTTCAAACATAAACAGGAGATCAGTAAAGATAAACGGCTAAAAAACTTCTACAAGACAGGGACGTACGAAGAAGAAACACCACTGAGTGACATTGAATTTGTAGCGCTTGATTTTGAAACTACAGGATTAGATGCGAACCAAAATAGTATTATCAGTATTGGTTTAGTACCTTTTACATTAGAACGTATTTTTTGCCGTCAATCGCAACACTGGTTTGTGAAGGCACAAGACAGCTTAGAAGAAAATTCAGTGGTTATTCATGGTATCACTCATTCTGATCTACAAGGTGCTCCAGATTTACGCCGGATTTTAGAACAGGTATTAGATGCACTCGCAGGAAAAGTCGTGGTTGTGCACTATCGTCGTATTGAGCGAGACTTCTTTGATACAAACCTTCGTAGTTTAATTGGTGAAGGGATCGTTTTCCCTGTCGTAGATACCATGCAAATTGAAGGGGATTATCAACAAGAACAAGCGAAAGGCCTTATCAATTGGCTTAAAGGGAAACGTCCTGAATCAATTAGATTGGCCAATACGCGGTTGCGTTATGGATTACCTTCATATCCTCCTCACCACGCATTAACCGATGCAATAGCGACGGCTGAATTGTTTCAAGCACAAGTGAGATACCACTTTTCAGCTAACGACCCAATTCGTAAATTGTGGCTATAACGCTTTTATTTATATTGCGATGAAATATAAAAAAGCCGATGAAGATAAAACTTCATCGGCTTTTATTTACCCGTAATAATCTAAAATAAATTAACTACGGTTATATTTTTCTGTTCTCATACCCATAACTAAACTTACACACATAGCAAGTAAAATCAGAGTAAATGGTAGAGCCGTTGAAATTGCACCTGCTTGTAATGCTTGGATAGCTTCAGTACCACCAACCCATAGTAGAGCAACAGCAATCGCACCTTCCATAAACGCCCAGAACACACGTTGTGGCATTGGTGCATCCACTTTACCACCAGCAGTAATACTATCGATAACCAATGAACCTGAATCCGATGAAGTGATAAAGAACACAAGCACCAGAACAACGGCAATCATAGAAAGAATATTACCCATAGGCAGAGCATCAAACATTTCAAACATAGCTAAAGAAACATCTGTCAGGCCTTTTGAACCTAATGTACCAATGTTATTTACAACTTGATCAATCGCAACGCCACCGAAGATAGACATCCATAATGCGGTAAATAATGTAGGTACAATCAATACCGCAGTAATAAACTCACGAACCGTACGACCGCGAGATACACGCGCAATAAACATACCTACAAATGGAGACCACGAAATCCACCAAGACCAATAAAACACAGTCCAACCATGCATCCATGCCTCATCTACACGACCATGAGGATTACTTAACGGAATAATATTTTCCACATATCCCATAATCGTTGTTGGAATCGTACCCATAGATATAGCGAAAGTAACAAGAGCAACAAAAGCCAATAGTACAATGGCAATTAGCATATTGATGTTACTAATGACTTTTACACCACCATCAATACCACGCATTACCGATACAACAGCAAGTAAAGTAACAACAAAAATAATCGCAACTTGAAGACCTAGACCACCATCCATACCAAATACATGATGGAAGCCACTCGCAGCTTGTTGAGCACCTAAACCTAATGACGTTGCTAGACCAAATAAAGTAGCAAGAACCGCTAAAATATCAACAACGTGGCCAGGCCATCCCCATGTACGATCACCTAAAATTGGATAAAAGATAGAACGCATTGAAAGAGGCAATCCTTTGTTATAAGCAAAGAATGCTAATGACAAAGCAACAACGCCATAAATAGCCCAAGGGTGTAAGCCCCAGTGGAACATAGTTGCACCGAGTGCTAATTTCGCAGCTTCTGGAGTATTTGCCTCAACGCCAAGCGGCGTTTCAAACCAACCAGTAAAATATGCGACAGGCTCAGCTACGCCCCAGAACATCAACCCAATACCCATACCTGCAGCAAATAGCATTGCTATCCAAGAGACCATTGAGTAATCCGGTTTGGCTTTATCACCACCCAGACGAATTTTGCCAAATGGCGATACAATCAATGCTAAACAGAAAATAACAAAGATATTAGCTGACCACATGAATAAACCATCAAATGCATTGATGATCTTCCATTTAAAACCATCAAGAACGGTTTTGGCGCTTTCGGGATCAGTTACTGCTACAGCAACTAAGAAGAGTGCAATCAGACCTGCGCTGATGCCAAAGACGGGATTATGTACATCGAATCCCCATTTCTGAACGTTATCCTGTCCAACAGTATAATCCGTATTATCTATACTGTACTTATCCTTATTTCTACTCATTATTCCTCACTTCGAGCCTTGGCTCTCTGTTTTGGTTTAATTCAAATACTCGCTTTAAAATATTTAAACACACCTAATGATCTTAACAACTGAGCATATAATTGCCAGTAAAAGCAGCGAATTAGCCTAATAAAACAACAAATAAAGGGGGATTATCCATATTGTGAAACACAATATCTGTTCTACAAACAAAAAAACGGTGAATAATTCACCGCTTTTTTATTGGTTAAAAAATAGATTATCCTTTATAAATTTTAGGATTAAACACATCCCTTAACCAGTCACCCAGTAAGTTAATCACTAAAACTAAGGTAACTAAAACAAGTCCAGGGAAAGCGGTTATCCACCACGAACCAGAAAAAATATAGTTAAATCCGATACTAATTAACGAACCTAAAGAAGGTTGATCAACCGGTAAACCCAATCCTAAGAAAGACAGTGCTGCCTCTGACATAATCGCATTAGCAATTTGAACCGTTGAGATAACCAAAATAGGCGATAAACAGTTAGGAAGTATATGGCGGAACATGATGCGAGGAGAACGGAACCCCATGACTTTTGCAGCCTCCACATACTCTTTTTTCTTCTCAGCAAGCACAGATGCGCGAATGGTACGAGCGTATTGTGGCCACTCTGCAACCCCGATGATCACGACAAGCATCACCACAGCATACTGACTGAAAAACTCAGTCCCAAAACTGGCTTTAAAAATAGCCGACACAATGATTGCCACCATCATTGTCGAAAATGACAACTGCACATCGGCAAATCGCATTAAGAAACTATCAATTCGACCACCAAAATAGCCTGCTGATAACCCAATAATGATGCCTAAAGTAAGTTGTACCGCTACCGCTAAGAAACCAATCGTTAATGACAAGCGCGAACCATAAAGAATCGTCGACAGCACATCTCGTCCTTGGTCATCAGTTCCAAGAAGAAATCGTTCATCTCCCTCTTCCATCCAAGATGGAGGCAATTCCGAATCCATAATATCAATCGAACTTAAGTCGTATGGATTAGTTGGTGCAATAACAGGAGATAATAGAGCCCCTAATACAAACACTAAAAATACAGCAAAGCTGAACATCGCAACTTTATCGCGTAAAAAATAATACAGAAAATCAGATGATTTAAATCGTTCCCAGCGCGTTGGAACGTGAGTCGTTGTCGTATTCATGATTACGCTCCTTTACCTGTGATATCAACGGTTGGGTTAATTAATCCATATAACAAATCAACAATGGTGTTTGTTACTACGAAGATAAGACCAACAAAAATAACGTAAGCGGTAATTAATGGCGTATCGACACGGTTAATTGCTTCTAAAAATAAGAACCCAGTTCCCGGCCACTGAAAAACGGTTTCAGTAAGAATGGTATAAGCCACCATGGTACCGATTTGAACTCCACCAACCGTTAACACAGGTAACATGGTATTTTTTAAAGCATGTTGATAATAAATTTTATTGGTTGCGATCCCTTTTGCTTTTGAGAACTTGATGTATTCAGAACTTAATACTTCTAGCATTTCAGAACGAACCAAACGAATAAATAGAGGAAGCATAATTGAAGCAAGAGAAATACACGGCAAAATCAGATGAGCCAAACCATCAATAGTAAAAAAGCCGGACTCCCAACCAAGTAAATTATACGTTTCTCCTCGCCCATAAGACGGCAACCAATTAAGTTCAATCGAGAAAACATACATCAGCATAATCGCGGTAAGGAAAACCGGTATTGAAATACCAATACTACTGAATGCCATAATGGCTTTAGTAAAAATACTTTTTGGATTAATCGCAGAATAAACCCCAAGAGGTATCGATAAACAAACAATAATAATTGCTGCACCAAACACTAATTCTAGCGTTGCGACCAACTTATCAAGAATGACTTCTACCGCAGGTTTTTTAAAGAAATACGATGTGCCAAGATCACCTTGTAGCGCATTAGTTATAAATCGAGAATATTTGGTAATAAATGGGTCATTTAGACCTAAATCATCACGCAGAGCCTGACGCTCAGCTTCAGAAACCGACTGACCAACTAATTCACGTAACGGGTCACCCAAATTATCTTGGATGGAAAACGCAACCAGACTGATCACAAACATCACTATCAGTGCCTGAAACAGGCGCTTGACCAGAAACGTAAACATTCCTTGTCCCCTTTCTTTATCCTAAAAATGACATGAGAAAAGCATCTCTATGTCTAACAAATTGTTGGTATTACTTTTATTAAGAAATGAATGACATAAATGAGGTTGCTCTAACACCATAGAGCAACCTGTTCATTTATGTTTTTATTTAACCACTAGGTCACCAAAGTATGGATATTCCATTGCGTTTACGATTGGCTTGATATCTATGTTTGATTTTGCACCCCAAGCAAGGTTCTGCCAGTGTAGAGGAACAAATGCCGCATCATCATATAAGGTCTTTTCAACCGTTTTCAGGATTTGACTGCGCTTCGCAGGATCCGTTTCTACGTTAGCCGCTTCAACCATCTTATCTAGCTCAGGGTTAGAGTAATGACCACAGTTGTACTGACCTTTACCTGTTTCTTCATTACGCGTCATAGTTAGGAACTCAGAGAAGTTCGCTGAATCTTCTGTATCTGAGTGCCAACCAATCATCATCATGTCAGCAGCACATAGGTCAAATTCAGGCCAATATTGCGCTTTTGGTAGTGTTTTAAGATCAACTTTAATACCGATTTTCGACAGCATCGCAGCCGCAGCTTGCGCTACTTTTGCATCGTTAACATAACGGTTATTTGGCGCCATCATGCTAAGTTTAAAGCCATCTTTATAACCCGCTTCGGCCATTAGCTGTTTAGCTTTTTTCAAATCGTAACGAGGAACAAGCTCTGCATCATAACCTGAATAACCCGATGGTCCTTGTTGACCAGCCGTAGTCGCAAAACCTTTCATAATTTTTTTAACGATACCTTCGTTATTAATAGCATGAACAATCGCTTGACGAACACGCACATCTTTCAGTGCTTCATTGCTGTTTTGGTTCATTTGGAACGTAATAATTCGAGTACCAGGAAGAGTAACTAAATCAATCCCTTTGGTACTTTTAACACGCTTGTGATCATTAGGGGCTACCGGTGCAATAATATCTACATCGCCAGAAAGAAGAGCTGCAACACGAGTTGCATTTTCTTTGATTGGAACTAGCGTCAGCTCATCTACATTACCTGGAGAATTTTTATCCCAATAACCATCGAAACGATCAAAAACAACTTTCACGCCTTGCTCACGAGACTTAACAACAAATGGACCAGTACCAGAGATGTGTGTCGATGCAAAAGAATTACCGTGTTTTACGATTTCAGACTTATCTTTTCCGTCTTCAGTCTTACCCGTATAGAACTTACTATCCATCGGGAAAATATAAGTAGCGGTTTGAAGTACAAGTGGATAAGCACCTTTAGACACTAATTCAACCGTGTAATCATCGATTTTAACCAGCTTCTCATACGGTTCAAAAATCGCTTTAAAATCCGGAGAATCCTTTAGACGATTGAATGTCCATACAACATCATCAGCCGTCATTTCATTACCCGAATGAAATTTCACGCCCTTACGCAAATTAAAACGGAAAGTCGTATCATCAACACGCTCCCACTTTTCAGCTAGACGAGGTTCGAAATCGAACGATTGCGTGTAACGCACTAGAGGATCAAATACCATATGAGAAAGTTGTAACGTACCGCCAGATAGTTGCTCATGTGGATCGAGTGATACTGGGTCTGCATCATAGGCAACAGTAATATCTGCAGCTGCTGCACTAAAACTTAAACCTGCAGCCATCAATGCGATAGCTAATTTAGTCTTCATGGTTTTCATTGCATAACTCCTTATGCGGGACTGGATCCCTAGTTTATTGTTTTGTTGTGTTTGTACTTATTATTGGGTGGTTTATACCTATGCGGTTTGCTCTCTTAACCCCTTAAATTCAGGCATAAGAGAAATTAACTGTTTGCTGTAGTCATGCTGCGGATTGGTATAAAGATTTTCTGTTGGTGCCACTTCTAATAACGTTCCCATCTGCATTACACCAACACGGTCACACATCTGACGAATCACAGGTAAATCATGGCTGATGAACAACATGGTTAAGTTCAATTCATCCTGTAAATCTTTCAATAAATTGAGAATTTGAGCTTGAACCGATACATCTAAAGCCGAAGTTGGTTCATCACAAATCAATAAACGTGGACGTGTCGCTAATGCACGAGCGATAGAAATACGTTGACGTTGACCTCCAGAAAATTCATGCGGATACTTCAAGGCAGCCATTCGACCCAAGCCTACGTGATCCAAAAGATCATTAACGATCTGTTGCGTTTCTGATTCAGAGCGAGTGAGTTTATGAAAACGAATCGGCTCTGCGATAATATCGAAGATTTTCATGCGTGGATTCATTGAAGTGTATGGGTTTTGAAATACCATCTGCATTTGGCGGCGCATTGGACGGCGCTCTTTTTCTGACTTGAGAGCGGTAAGATCAATACCTTCAAATGTCACTGAGCCAGAGTTTGGTGGGTATAATCCTGCGATAACACGAGCAATGGTTGATTTACCTGAACCTGATTCACCAACCAAACCAAAAGTTTCACCTTCATGAATTTCGAAACTCACATTATTAGAAGCTTGGACGTACTCACGACGGCTTTCAAAAAAAGAATCTTTTGTTATGAAACGAAGATTTACGTTTTCAACTTTCAATAAAGGACCTGCGTATTCACGCTGATCTTGGTTTTGACCTAACCAGTGATTTTTAACATCAATAGGTTCATGCTCAACCGCTTCCTCGATATAACTCACTAACGGAAAACGATCTAATTTAATATCTGAACGAGGAACCGCAGAAATTAAGCTACGGGTATAAGAATGGTCAGGATCACCCAATACTTTTTCTGTTTTTCCAAATTCAACAAGATCGCCACGGTACATTACTGCGACTTTATCTGTCACATTAGATACCACACCCATATCGTGAGTAACCAACATGCAGCCAACGTTATTTTTAACGCATAAGTCACGAATAAGGTTTAGAATTTGATCTTGAATCGACACATCCAGTGCCGTTGTTGGTTCATCCGCAATGATCAGATCAGGTTCACCAGCTAATGCGATAGCAATAACTACACGTTGGCGCATACCACCTGAAAATTGATGTGGAAATTGTTTTAATCTATTTTCAGGCTGAGGGATACCAACTTGTTCCATTAAAGATAATGCACGAGCATAAGCTTCTTCAGGAGAAACAGATAAATTAGCATGAATGGTTTCCGTTAATTGCTGCTCAACGGTAAATAGAGGATTTAATGAGGTCATTGGGTCTTGGAAGATAAAACCAATTTTAGAACCTCGAACCTTACGCATTTCTTCAGCGGTTAATCCTGATATTTTTTCTCCATCAAGAAACACCTCACCATCAGCAATAACGCCAGGAGGGCTTAATAAATCAATGACAGCATTACCTACTGTTGATTTACCAGCACCAGATTCTCCAACAACGCCTACAATTTCACCACGCTCAATTGAAAATGACAGTGACTTAACAGCGGCATGAACACCATGACGTGACGGATATTCAATACGTAAATTTTTAACTTCTAAAAGTGACATTCTCAGACTCCGACTACTCGGCAGCATCCTGCCCTGTCTGCACATTGATTCCATTCGTAACAATTTATGTAACTGTTACTTGTTTAGGACACCAATGTAGTCAATTATTCACATAAAAGCAACAATTAAAGAGCAATAAGCTGTTTAATGCTTTTTAAGTGCATAAAAAATCATAAAATGGCAAATGAATATAAAGTCTCATTTTTTAAAATAAAGTTTAAACCAATAAAAAACATAAACTTATAATTAATAAGAGATTAAAACATGACCATCATCACCATTGGTAATAATGTAAATAAAACATAAATAATCTTAACATTTATACCAGCGTAAAATATCGATAAGAAAAAGATTAACAGGTCTATTGTTTGCCTAACCAAGCAATAAACCACGATAAAATCAGACAACCAGATAAAAATAGGATTAAACACTAAGGTAAATTAGAAAAATAAAAAGAAAGGTAAAACCAGATAAAATGATGATAATGTGATGAGGATAAGAAGATTCTATTATTCAGAAATGAAAAAAGCCTCGTCATTTCTGACGAGGCTTTAAATGTGGTCGGTGAAGAGGGATTCGAACCCCCGACCCTCTGGTCCCAAACCAGATGCGCTACCAAGCTGCGCTATTCACCGATGTTTTATTTTAACTCTTGGGAAAAATGAGTTAAAAATGGAAACCTAAACAATGAGGTTACCCGCAAATTAATGGGGTGGCTAACGAGATTCGAACTCGCGACCACCGGAATCACAATCCAGGGCTCTACCAACTGAGCTATAGCCACCACAAATTTGGTATTTACTGCCTTAGCAATAAATGAAATAGTGGTCGGTGAAGAGGGATTCGAACCCCCGACCCTCTGGTCCCAAACCAGATGCGCTACCAAGCTGCGCTATTCACCGACTTGTTTTCGTTTCAATTCTTGGGATGTTGCTTGAATCAAAACTGGAAACTCATACAAGTTACCAAAATAATGGGGTGGCTAACGAGATTCGAACTCGCGACCACCGGAATCACAATCCAGGGCTCTACCAACTGAGCTATAGCCACCACTACTTTTTGTGCCTTTAATTTATATTCCGGATGGCACGCCCGAAAGGATTCGAACCTTCGACCTTTGGCTCCGGAGGCCAACGCTCTATCCAACTGAGCTACGGGCGCATACCCTATCGGCGGAGAGGAATAATACGGATCTGTGTGACTCACGTCTAGTGTTTTTTTTACTTTTTTTGTTGTTTGGTCTCTTTTTCAACAATTCCTTAGTGTTTATCCGCATTTTCTTTAGGCTTAGTGGTTTATTGCAACAATTTAAGCAGATATAATCACTCAATATTTACACGATATTAACGTTCTAGTTTTATCAGTTCGTTAAAAACTCGGTAAATACAATAAAATCGGCTGAAGCCAATAATAATAACTGGGAGTGTAAAGTGAACTTTATGGAAAAATCTGTTCGTAACATCATCATTGCAATAGTTGCTGTATTAACTTTTTCAACCACCTCTTTTGCAGCCAATAACTCTGATGATGCTATTGCTGAGCGAATTAAGCCAGTTGGTCAAGTTTATCTTGCGAGTGATGTTCCTGTGGTTGAAGAGCCAACAGGCCCCCGTTCTGGTGAGCAAGTTTATAATACTTTCTGTATTGCCTGCCACGCGACAGGAGCTGCTGGTGCACCAAAAACACAAAACGCTGAAGATTGGGCCCCTCGAATAGCAAAAGGCATGGACACACTAAAAGATCATGCTCTTAATGGCTTTAATGCAATGCCGGCAAAAGGATCTTGTATGAATTGTTCAGATGATGAAGTTATCGCAGCGGTAGAGCATTTAATTAAAGGTTTATAAAAATAACCTACTTACTAAATAAAAATGCCCATAGAATTTTCTACGGGCATTAACGTTATCTATAAACTCTACTTTTTGAGCATGGCTCTGAGGTTGGCAATATTTGCTTTTCCTCTCTCCATTCGCTCTTCTTGTGTTGGTTTGGGTTTCTTCATTTCCCAATCCAAATCATCATGAGGCAACTCTTCAAGAAAACGGCTTGGTTCAGGTCGAATAAGTTCACCATACTGACGACGCTCTTTACATAATGTAAAGGTCAACTCTTTTTGAGCTCGTGTAATTCCTACATATGCCAGTCGGCGCTCTTCTTCCACATTATCTTCATCAATGCTCGTTTGGTGAGGAAGGATCCCTTCTTCTGCTCCAATTAAGTAAACATATGGAAACTCAAGACCTTTAGAGGCGTGTAAGGTCATTAATTGAACTTGATCAGCCCCATCTTCATCTTCTCCACGCTCCATCATGTCACGTAACGTCAATTTCTGAACCACTTCCTTTAGTGTCTTCTCTTCATTGTCATAGTTATCCCCTTCTAAATCGGCAACAATCCATGAATAGAGATCTGACACATTTTTCATTCGCATTTCAGCCGCTTTAGCACTGGTTGAAGTTTCATACAACCAATCTTCATAATGTATGTCTTTGACTAAAGAACGAACCGCTTCAACTGTATTGCCTCGCTCAGCATTCTCAGAAATAGACACAATCCAATGACAGAAACGGCGAAGAGACTCTAACCCTCGACCTGAAAGCGTTTGCTCTAAGCCTATTTCAAAACTAGATTCAAACAAGCTCTTTCCACGCATATTGGCATAGCTACCAAGCTTCTCAAGTGTCACAGGGCCGATCTCACGACGAGGCGTATTCACTACACGTAAAAATGCGTTATCGTCATCTGGATTAGTTAATAAGCGCAAATAAGCCATAATGTCTTTAATTTCTGCACGAGCAAAGAAAGAAGTTCCCCCAGAGATCTTATAAGGCACTCGGTTTTGCACTAAAGATTTTTCAATCAAACGAGATTGATGGTTGCCACGATATAAAACCGCGTAATCTTTATAATCTGTTCGATTCAAGAAACGATGTGCAATCAATTCACCTACAACTCGTTCTGCTTCATGTTCATCGTCTTTGGCTGTTAAAATTTTTATTTGCTCACCATCAGGAATTTCAGAAAACAGACGTTTTTCAAACGCGTGAGGGTTATTCGCAATAAGAATATTCGCTGCACGCAGAATTCGACTGGTTGAACGATAGTTTTGTTCAAGCTTTATGACACGTAAGTTTGGGTAATCTTCATTCAATAACACTAAGTTTTGTGGTTTTGCCCCACGCCATGAGTAAATTGATTGGTCATCATCACCCACCACGGTTAATCGACCTCTTTCACCCACCAATAGCTTAACGAGTTCATATTGACTCGTATTGGTATCTTGATATTCATCGACAAGTAGATAACGGATTTTCATCTGCCAACGTTCACGCACTTCTTGGTTGGTACGCAGCAGCAATACAGGCAGTGATATCAAATCATCAAAATCAAGTGCGTTATACGCCTTCATTTGGTTTAAATACATTTCATAGCAAAAAGCAAAAAGCTGATCTTGCTCCGAACGAGCAAACCCTTTGACTTGTGCCGGCGTTAACATGTCATTCTTCCAATTAGAAATACTACTTAGAAGTTGACGTAATAAATCTTTATCACCATCAATCTGTTTTTCTGTTAACTCTTTTAACAGTGCCAGTTGGTCTTGATCATCAAATAATGAAAAACCAGCCTTTAGACCAAGAACCTTATATTCACGGCGAATAATATCTAAGCCCAATGAGTGGAAGGTTGATACCATCAACCCACGAGATTCTTGCTTACCTAATGTTTGTCCAACACGCTCTTTCATTTCACGAGCCGCTTTATTGGTAAAGGTTACAGCTGCGATGTTTCTCGCTTTATAACCACATTGCTGAACTAAATAAGCTATTTTATTAGTGATTACACGCGTTTTACCCGACCCTGCACCAGCCAATACTAAACACGGCCCAGAGACAAATTTAACGGCCTCATCTTGCTGTGGATTAAGTTTCATGAATCACCTATAAAATCGATAATGAATTATTTGCGTCTATAATAAAGCTGTCAGGTAATGAATACCATGCAAACGATAAAGTAAAAAATGTGATCTTTACGTTTCTTGACACAAAAACAGATTACATTTCAAACAGAGTCACCTAAAATAATGAATGAACGTTCATTCATTTCATAAGGACACATTTATGAAGGAGAAACGTCAGCTTATTTTAGAATCGGCCGAAAAACTATTAGCAACTGATGGCTTTCATGGCTTATCAATGCAAAAAGTTGCCAATCAAGCAGGCGTCGCAGCGGGTACTATCTATCGCTACTTTGATGACAAAGAAGCATTGATTGAAGAAATCAAGCTGAACATTATGCAACGTGTAGCAACTGCCATTCAAAAAGACATAGATGATAGCGATCCTATCAAGGTTCGATTTAGAGCTATGTGGCTAAATATTTGGCACTTTGCTATTTCAGAAAAAAATACTTTTTTAAATCGAAATCAATATGAAGCACTCCCGTCTTCGAATTTAATTAAGTTAAAGGAACTAGAGAAAAAAATATTTGCCCAAGTGAATCAACTCTTTATTGATGGACTTGAACAAGGCGTATTTAAACCTCTCAGTGTAGAAATCCTTATAGGGTTAAGCTTAGAAGCAAGTGTTTGCTTAGCAAAAAAACATTCTCAAGGCTTTTTTACATTAACAGATGATGATCTCAATTCGGCGATTGAAGCCAGTTGGGACGCAATTATTAAACACTAATTTGGAGTTCTAATCAGAATGAAAAAGTGGACTTTCTTTATGTTGCTTCTTGCACTACTTCTTTTTGGTAGCGTAATTGGTTTCAACATGTTCAAACAACAAAAAATAGCTGAATACATGGCTAACCGCCCTGAAGCTGAATTTCCAGTCACTGTAGAAACAATTAAACCGACACTTTGGACTCCAATCATTGAAGCAATCGGTTTTATTGAACCTAATCAAGGTGTAACGCTAACAACTGAAGTTAACGGCATTATTGATAAAATTTCATTTGATTCGGGTAGCCAAGTTAAAAAAGGCCAAGTGTTAGTTTCTCTTGATTCAAAAGTAGAAAAAGCAAACTTGAAGAGTACTCAAGCTCGCTTACCTGCAGCAGAAGCAAAATATAAGCGTTATAAAGGCCTATACAAAAAAGGCTCGATTTCAAAAGAGGCTTACGATGAAGCTGAAGCTAATTATTTCTCTTTAGCTGCTGATATTGAAAGTATGAAAGCATCTATTGATCGCCGTGAAATCAAAGCTCCTTTCTCTGGTGTTATTGGTATTCGTAATGTTTACCTAGGTCAATATTTACAACCAAGCACTGATATTGTTCGTTTAGAAGATACAAGTATTATGCGTCTACGCTTTACTGTTCCTCAAACGGATATTTCTAAGATCAACATTGGTCAAGAAATTGATATTTCTGTGGATTCATACCCAGAAGATACTTTCCGAGGTTCTATCAGTGCAATTGAACCTGCAGTAAACATTCAAAGTGGTTTGATCGAAGTTCAAGCAGATATTCCTAATAATGGCGGTAAGCTGCGCAGTGGTATGTTTGCACAAGCAAAAATCATTCTTCCAACTTTAGAAAACCAAGTAGTTATCCCTCAAACAGCAATTACTTTCACTCTATATGGTGACAATGTTTATATCGTTTCTGAAAAAGATGGCGTAAAACGAGTTCAACAACATGTAGTTAAAGTAGGTGAGCGAACTCAAGATATTGCACACATCTTAGAAGGCGTTAAAGCTGGCGATATGGTTGTAACAACTGGCCAAGTTCGTCTAAGTAACGACGCTAAAGTTCGTATTGTGGAAAGTAATGCCACAACACCACCTGCTGAAACACCAATGCTGTAATCGGAGGCATTATGCGCTTTACTGATGTTTTTATTAAACGTCCAGTTTTAGCGGTATCGATCAGCTTTTTGATAGCTTTGCTTGGTATCCAAGCAATTTTCAAAATGCAGGTTCGTGAATACCCTGAAATGACAAATACCGTTGTTACGGTAACAACAAGCTACTATGGTGCGAGTGCCGACTTGATTCAAGGCTTCATCACTCAACCCTTAGAGCAAGCGGTCGCACAAGCCGATAATATTGATTTCATGACATCTCAATCAGTAATGGGTCAATCGACTATTACTGTCACTATGAAATTAAATACGGATCCTAACGCTGCACTTTCTGACATATTGGCAAAAACTAACTCTGTTCGTTCTCAACTTCCTAAGGAATCTGAAGATCCAACAGTAACCATGTCAACTGGCTCTACTACGGCGGTTCTTTATATTGGTTTTACAAGTGATGAACTAGTATCAAGTCAAATCACCGATTACCTTGAGCGAGTGGTTAACCCACAATTGTTCACTGTTAATGGTGTATCAAAAGTTGACCTTTATGGTGGTATGAAATACGCGCTTCGTATCTGGTTAGATCCTGCACGTATGGCTGCTATCAAAATGACTGCAACTGATGTTATGGGTGTACTTAATGCCAATAACTTCCAATCAGCAGCAGGCCAAGCTACAGGGGAATTTGTTCTCTACAATGGTAGTGCTAATACACAGGTTTCTGATGTTGAAGAACTAGAAAACCTAGTGATTAGAACTAATGATGGTGAAGTTGTTCGTTTAAGTGATATAGCTAAAGTATCACTAGATAAGAGCCACGATGTATACCGTGCAAGTGCAAATGGTCAAGAAGCCGTTGTTGCTGCGATCAATGCCGCACCAAGTGCAAACCCAATCAACATTGCAGCAGATGTTCTTGAGTTACTTCCTCAATTAGAGAAAAACTTACCAAGCAACATCAAAATGAACGTAATGTATGATTCAACGATTGCTATCAATGAATCCATTCATGAAGTAATCAAAACGATTCTTGAAGCGGCTTTAATCGTATTAATCGTTATTACATTATTCCTAGGTTCATTCCGAGCAGTTATCATCCCAATTGTCACTATTCCACTATCACTTATTGGTGTGGCAATGGTAATGCAAGCAATGGGATTCTCTTGGAACTTAATGACCTTACTTGCCATGGTACTTGCTATCGGTCTTGTAGTGGATGATGCCATCGTTGTTTTAGAAAACGTTGACCGTCATATCAAGTTAGGTGAAACCCCATTTCGCGCTGCGATTATAGGTACTCGTGAAATCGCTGTCCCTGTTATAGCAATGACACTGACACTCGGTGCGGTATATGCTCCAATCGCAATGATGGGTGGTATTACAGGTTCTCTATTTAAAGAGTTTGCATTAACACTAGCAGGTTCGGTATTCGTATCAGGTATCGTTGCACTAACACTGTCTCCAATGATGTGTTCAAAAATGCTCGTGGCAAATGAAGAGCCAAATCGTTTTGAGAAAAAAGTTCATCACATACTAGATGGTATGAGTGAACGTTATGAACGTATGCTTAACGTGATCATGACTCGTCGTCCTGTCATCATTGCTTTTGCTGTTATTGTTTTTGCAAGTCTACCGCTATTGTTCAAGTTCATTCCAAGCGAACTAGCACCATCGGAAGATAAAGGTGTTGTTGTACTTATGGGTACCGCACCATCAAACGCGAACTTAGACTACATCCAAAATACAATGGATGATGTAAACAATATTCTGTCAGCACAGCCTGAAGTTGAATATGCTCAAGTATTTAATGGTGTTCCTAACTCAAACCAAGCGTTTGGTCTAGCAACACTTAAAACTTGGAGTGAGCGTGAAGCAAGCCAAGCAGAAGTAACTAAACGAGTTGGTGGATTAGTTTCTGATATCCCTGGAATGGCGGTTACTGCCTTCCAAATGCCAGAGCTTCCAGGTGCTGGCTCAGGCTTACCAATTCAATTTGTTATTACTACACCAAATAGCTTTGAGAGCTTATTCCAAATAGCAACCGAAGTATTAACTGGTGTTAAAGGCAGTCCATTATTTGTTTATTCAGATCTAGATTTGAACTTCGATTCAGCAACAATGAAGATCAATATAGATAAAGATAAAGCAGGTGCTTATGGTGTTACGATGCAAGATATCGGTATCACACTAAGTACGATGATGGCTGATGGTTATGTAAACCGAATTGACCTTAATGGTCGTTCATATGAAGTAATTCCTCAGGTTGAACGTAAATTCCGTTTGAACCCTGAATCAATGAATAACTACTATGTACGCTCAGCAAATGGTGAAGCAGTACCTCTTGGTAGCTTGGTTTCAATTGATGTGATTGCAGAGCCTCGCTCATTACCGCACTTTAACCAATTAAATTCAGCAACAGTTGGTGCTGTTCCATCACCAGGTATCGCTATGGGTGATGCAATTAATTGGTTTGAAGATGTAGCAAACAACAAGCTTCCAAGTGGTTACAATCACGATTACATGGGTGAGGCTCGTCAATATGTAACGGAAGGCAGTGCATTATATGCAACTTTCGGTTTGGCTCTTGCTATCATCTTCTTGGTTCTTGCGATTCAATTTGAATCAATCCGAGATCCATTAGTAATCATGGTATCTGTTCCATTGGCTATTTGTGGCGCGTTAATTGCCCTTGCTTGGGGAGCCGCATCAATGAACATCTATTCACAAGTAGGTCTTATTACCTTAGTTGGTTTGATTACTAAACACGGTATCCTTATCTGTGAAGTAGCAAAAGAAGAACAGCTGCACCATCAAAAAAGTAAGATGGCTGCGGTAACAGAAGCAGCCAAAGTACGTCTACGTCCAATCTTAATGACAACAGCAGCAATGATCGCAGGTCTAATCCCGCTATTATATGCAACTGGTGCAGGTGCTGCTCAGCGCTTCAGTATTGGTATTGTAATTGTTGCAGGTCTAGCGATTGGTACATTATTTACCCTATTCGTACTTCCTGTTATATACAGTTACTTAGCAAGTGAACATAAACCATTACCTGTCTTCGAAGAAGGTAAAGAGATTAAAGAATCTTAATGGTGAAATAAAATTAAAGGCTACTTCGGTAGCCTTTTTTTTATTTGAATAGCGACAATTGGAAAGGCTTTACTTAGAATAAGGAAAAAGTATTCAATTAAGGGTAAATAATGTTTGATCCAAAAAAGTTAGAGCAAGTAGCAAAACAGATTCATGAATCAATGCCACAGCCAGTAAAAGAGCTTGGTAGTGATGTTGAACAAAAAGTTCGTCAAGTTATTCAAGGACAGCTAAATAAGCTTGATGTTGTTAGCAGAGAAGAATTTGATGTCCAAACACAGGTTCTTTTACGTACTCGCCAAAAGCTAACTGCGATGGAACAAAAACTTGCTGAACTAGAAGAGAAACTTTCAGAAAAATAAAACAATAACCAACAATACAATCTGAAGTATCCAATTTTGAACTGATTATTGTATGTTATTAATTTATCCAGATTACGATAAAAAAAGGCTTGGTCATAAACCAAGCCTTTTTATTTAATTACAAATTAAATTAACCACCAACAGCAATTCGCTTCATATCGCTCATGTAGCTACGTAGCTCTTCACCAATATATTCAACTGGATGATTACGAATCGCATCATTAACAGCGATTAGCGTTGCATTATCCACTTGATTTGATGACTCACCTAATCCACGTCCAATAACATCTGTTTCAACAGAAGGCATGAATTTCTCACGAAGAAGTGGCGTTGCTACATTTGCAAATAGGTAGTTACCATATTCAGCAGTATCAGAAATAACTACGTTCATTTCGTACAAACGCTTACGTGCTACAGTGTTAGCAATCAGTGGTAATTCGTGCAGCGACTCATAGTAAGCAGATTCGTCAATAATACCTGATGCTGTCATAGCTTCAAATGCTAATTCAACGCCGGCACGAACCATTGCAACTAGTAAAATACCGTTATCAAAGTATTCTTGTTCAGAGATATCCACATCAGACTCAGGGTAGTTTTCAAACGCAGTTTGACCTGTTTCTTCACGCCAGCCAAATAGATTAACATCATCATTAGCCCAATCAGCCATCATTGTACGAGAAAACTCACCAGAAATAATGTCGTCCATATGTTTGTTATAAAGTGGACGCATTAGCTCTTTCAGTTCTTCTGAAAGCTCAAAAGCTTTTACTTTAGCTGGGTTTGAAAGGCGATCCATCATATGCGTAACACCGCCAAACTTTAAAGCTTCAGTAATTGTTTCCCAACCATACTGTAGAAGTTTACCTGCATAACCAGGCTCAATACCGTCAGCAATCATCTTCTCGTAAGATACGATAGAACCTGCTTGTAGCATGCCACAAAGAATAGTTTGTTCACCCATAAGGTCAGATTTAACTTCAGCGACAAAAGAAGACTCTAGACAACCCGCACGGTGACCACCTGTGCCAGCAGCCCAAGCCTTAGCAATATCCCAACCTTCACCTTTAGGATCGTTTTCTGGGTGAACTGCAATTAGAGTTGGAACACCAAAGCCACGTTTATATTCTTCACGAACTTCTGTTCCTGGACACTTAGGTGCAACCATCACAACCGTCAGATCTTTACGGATTTGCATACCTTCTTCAACAACATTGAAACCGTGCGAATAACCTAAAGCTGCACCTTCTTTCATAAGAGGCATCACAGTTTCAACTACATTAGTATGTTGTTTATCAGGAGTAAGATTAATAACTAGATCAGCTTGCGGGATCAGAGTTTCATAGCTAGCTACTTCAAAACCATTTTCTTTTGCATTTTTATATGATTGTCGTTGTTCATCAATAGCGGCTTGACGCAGTGCATAAGCAACATCTAAGCCTGAATCACGCATATTAAGGCCCTGGTTTAAACCTTGAGCACCACAACCAACAATAACCACTTTTTTACCTTTAAGGTAATCAGCTTCTGTTGCAAATTCTTCACGATCCATAAAGCGACAACGACCTAGTTGATCTAATTGTTCACGTAAATTGAGCGTATTAAAGTAGTTAGACATGATAAAACTCCGTAAATATCGTTTAATCCATTGAGATGATTCTGTGTATGAATTTGATAATAACGAAAGATTAACATTGTAAAAAGTGATATATTGGCAACACATGATTGCAATAAACACAACATTATGAATATAAAATTACTACAAACGTTTTTGCATTTATGCGAAAGCCATAGTTTCACACATACGTCTAAAGCTATGCACTTGAGCCCATCAGCTTTAAGCCGACAAATACAAAAATTAGAAGACGACATCGGTCATCCACTGTTTATTAGAGATAACCGAAGCGTCGAATTAACCAGTGCCGCAAAGCAACTGATACCTATAGCACTGAATATATGCTCCGAATGGAGTGGATATAAAGCCAGTTCGAACGTCGTAAACAATGCCTTAAAAGGACAATTAAAATTATTTTGCTCCGTTACTGCAAGCTACAGCCATCTTCCTCAATTATTAAATGACTTCAAAGTTAATTACCCACATATAGATATTAAGTTATCTACGGGCGATCCTGCTCAAGCAATAGAAAAGATTGAATCCTCTGAAGTAGATATCGCTATTTCAGCGGTACCAGAAAAACCTTCAAATAAGCTCGCTTTTGAAATTATTAGTGAGATTCCACTTTCAATTATTGCTCCCTTAGGTAACAACCAATTTATTAGTGAAATAAACAAAGAGAATAGTAATTGGGAGTTACTCCCTTTTATATTGCCCGAATCAGGTACTGCTAGAAATCGAGCTAATCAATGGTTTAAAGAACAAGGAATAAAACCAACTATCTATGCTCAAGTTTCAGGTCATGAAGCAATTGTGAGCATGGTTGCATTAGGGTGTGGGATAGGCATAGCACCAGATGTTGTGATAAACAACAGCCCAGTGAAAGATAAAGTACAACGATTAAATACATCACCAATTGCGCCATTTAAACTAGGTTTATGCTGTAAAAAATCAAAGTTAAATGATTCTGTTATTCAGGCGCTTTGGCAAGTTGCTGAAAATACATTTATTTAGTTCTGAAACGAAAAAAGGCTTCCCAATGGGAAGCCTTTTAAATTTGAGCCTAGCGATGTCCTACTCTCACATGGGGAAGCCCCACACTACCATCGGCGCTATTACGTTTCACTTCTGAGTTCGGCATGGGATCAGGTGGGTCCATAACGCTATGGTCGCTAAGCAAAATCTGTCAGTAAATGGTGCTGATACCCAGACTTGAACTGGGGACCTCACCCTTACCAAGGGTGCGCTCTACCGGGCTGAGCTATATCAGCAATATTTTTACTTAATTTAATCAAAAAAAGCCATCCGATAGGATGGCTTCTTTTTAAATTCAAGCCTGGCGATGTCCTACTCTCACATGGGGAAACCCCACACTACCATCGGCGCTATTACGTTTCACTTCTGAGTTCGGCATGGGATCAGGTGGGTCCATAATGCTATGGTCGCCAAGCAAATTCTT
>NZ_JAAUWR010000018.1:0-94615 GCF_014694495.1 Aliivibrio sp. S10_S31
CGCCGCTCGACGCCCTTAACGTTCCCCGAAGGTTCAGTTAAGTCGTTTCCGCTCGACTTGCATGTGTTAGGCCTGCCGCCAGCGTTCAATCTGAGCCATGATCAAACTCTTCAATTAAAGTTTTTTTGGGTTTGTTTCAGCAGAAACAAAACCGACTCAATGATTAATACTGATTGTTACATAAAAGTAATTTTGTGTAGTCACTCAGTTCATTGATTCCATTTGTTTTCGCAAATAGTGATTATCAATTCACAAGTGCCCACACAGATTAATAGGTTTCTAATTTTTAAAGAGCTTTTCTTCTACTTTCAAAGCGTTTCCGCTTCTCTGCGAAGAGGACGGTCATTTTAGCTAATTAAACTTTCGTGTCAAACACTTTTTTAAATTTAATTTTCAAACCGTTTTTCTTACCAACCCTTTGCAGCTCTTGGTTGAGCGCTCCGTGTCAGTGAGGTCGCATTATAGGGAGTTCGATTTCATTAGCAAGCATAAAATAGCTTTTTTTTTATATTTTATGCTTGTTTGATGGCATTTTATTCAAAAGAAAACTTATCTTTTTTTACCCTTACCATGGCAACAGCTTACCCACAAAGTTATCCACATTTAACCTATTTTAATCAAATTCAAACTGATAAATTAAATCAACAGCATTATCTACTCCTGATACAGCTTCTATATAGAGATCACTAATAATTCGATATCTCAATGTAAATTCACCTAATGAGTTAAATATGCCGACTCCATACTTCACTTGTAATCCAGGGGCTATATAACCACTAATCGTTACTTGTGAGTCATCTCCTGAACCAGCCGTATCTAATTGTAAATCTTGTACACCAAATGCCTGGCCAATTTCACCAACAACCTTTCCGCTTTTTGCCAAACTTAATCCAATTAAAGTGGTTGTCATTGCATTGCCACCTGACTCCCCATCAATATCTTGCCCTCTTAATAAATAAGAAAGCGCATTAGCTTGAGGCATGCTTGGTGATGAAAATATTTCCACTCTTGGTGTATCAGCAGGACCTGTGACCTTAATACCAGCAACAACGTCATCTTGTGTATTCTCAGGATTTCGAATTGCCTTTATATCTACATAAGGTTGGTCTGCTGGACCATTAAATAGAATTTTACCTTTTCTAATTTGTAGATCTTGCCCAAATGAACGATATGTCCCTTCTTTAATATTTACTTCACCTGTAATAAATGGCCCTTTATTTTTTTGAGTAATATTAAGATTACCAACTAACCCACCTTCTAAACCAAACGCTGATAACAGTACATCATTACCAATATTGATATTAATATCGGTTTCAACCGTCATAGGTAATGGTGATGGTTTTTCTATTGGTTTTAGATCATCGCCAAGAATAACTTCATCTTTAGATACTCCAATAGCACTCTCTGGTAATTCTTGAACAACAATCCTGCCCCATGGTATTCCAATAGAACCCGTAATCTTAGCGAGTGTAGGGTTAATTCGAATCTTCATATCAGGCTTAACTTTGAGTTTTACCATTGGTGGCACATTAACTTGTAATTCATTCCCAAAAATATCTAAGCCAGCATCCCACTTATTCAAATCACTCCAATGCGCAGTACCATCAATATGCAAGTCACCATCAGCAGTTGTAATTAATGAGCTTAGTTTTCCGCTATGACCTGCGAAAACAATATCAATATTTCCCTCATTAATATCTACGGGAGATACCTCACCTTTGACTTTTATCTCATCGATACTCAAGTTACCTAACAATTTCGGATGTTCTATTGGTCCAGAAATATCAATATCAGAATTCACCATCGCTCTCAGTTGGCTATATTCACCTAAAATAGGCTCTAACATTGCTAATGAAACTTGCTCTATCTTTGAGTTACCCGTTAATGTTTTTGCTTTTGTTAACTGGTCAATTTTCATATTTCCTGTTAATTGGCCATTATCAGTTAACGCTAGCAGCCAATCAGCAGCTAACTCATCATCTTTCATTTCAGCATTAACAGTAAAATCGTCCCAACCAATAATAAGTGGGCTTTCCATCTGCTGTTGAATATTACCCTTTGGAAGATGCAATTTAGCTTTAACATAAGGAGACTGACCAACAGACCACTTAGCTAATGCATCAAGATTAACTTCACCATTAATAACGGTTTCTTCTGGAATGAATTTTTGCAGTTTACTAAATTCAAAATGTTTAATGCTTATATCAGCATCACCGGACTTACCGGCATATAAATCTTTATTCAAACAAAGCGCCGTTTTTCCCTGACTCCAACAGTTTGCCTGAACAAATAATTCTTCTTTTTTAATGTCATAAGCAAGGTCTGCTTTTTTATCTAAATTCCATGGTCCAATTTCAGTAATCACATCAGCTTCACTTAATTCCCCTGTCCAACCTTGGGTTCGATCAAGTGAGCCTTTAAATACAAGGTGAGAATCAATAACGTTTGAATTTAAGTCTATTTGCAATTTGTGAGCTTGTTCTTTACCACTAAATCGAATAATCAAATCATTCAATACTTGTTTTTGGTATTTTCCGTCTAATAACTTAATACTTAAATTGGCATCAATTGTTGGAGACGGTACTATATATCCTTCTATAGAAGCTTTATTTAAGGTTGCCTTCTTAGGTAACTGTAATCCTAGAGCATCGATATCAAGATCGATTCTAGGTTTAGTTAACTCTCCCGTTAATGCAACATTACCAATCAATTTGCCATGAACATCTGGCACGCTATCTGATAACTCTGGGAAGTCGATATTAACGTTTAGATCCCACTCTTTGTTTAATTCACCAGAAACCGCTAAACCATTATCACCATGGTTAATTGTTAACTGGGAAATACTTAAATGAGGTTCGCCCACACCTCGAACATCGTCAGCTTTTAATGCACCCTGAACTAGCAAAGGGTAATTTCTGAATACGCCATTAATATCTATAGTTGGTACATCAACAACCCAGCCACCATTTTCAGTTAAATGTCCATCAGTAATCAATTGCCCACTGATATCCCCTTCGGCTTCTGGCCACTGTAATCCGGGTTGTATATTCTGCAAATTAATATCTGTTTTCCACGATACCAATGAAGCCCAATTGACTTCTGCACTTCCTGAAATGGATCCACCTAACGTATCAATTAACAAATCAGATAAATCGACTTTCTCTAAGGTTCCTCTTCCTTCTAAGCGTAAATCTGTTTGAGGAATTGATTTCCCCTCTATATATAGAGCACTTGCAAAGTTATATTGATCAAGATTACCTTCTGTCTTTATATTAGGGATGTGAACCTTAATGTCTTTATCGCCAGTTAATGGCCAGTACAGGTCACCTTTATATACATGTATATCAAACGGAAATTTTTTATCTAAAGGATGAACATTTGCATCGACTTTAACCTTTAGACCACCACTCAAGGTTAATGAAGCATTCAAATCAGCAACACTTCCATCAACTTCTATAGCTAACTTATGACCTTTTAGTTCCGTTTCTTTTAGTTCAAGCAATCCGTCTAAAGTAAGAGGGTAATCCCCCTTTAAAACCACTTCATTATTAAGTGATAAGTTTGCTTGTGGTACATCCAAGTAAAAATCATTAATACTCGCGTTATTTTCACCAGCAGTTGCTTTGAAGTTTAGTTTGTTTACTTTTACGGGGGTCTCTTGCTGTAGGATAAAATCACGAAGTGCGAACTGTTCAACTTTTATATTTAAAGGGATAAATACTTCAGGTAAAACGATAGGTGCATCATCTTTTTTTGACGATGTTGTTTTTTCTGTATTTTTTACAGCAGTGCTTTCACTTGAAGCAAGCTCTAAGCGAATATGATCCCAGTTCAAAGGAGTTAATGTTAATTCACTTTTATGGATATTCACTCCAGTAGAAAATGTTTTCCACTGAATATGATTTCCCAAAATATTCGCATCTATATTGTTTAAGGTAATATTGGTTATTGCAATCGGGATAGGAATCGACAACAACGTATTTTCAGCAGTATTCGTTGGCTCTTCTTCATTTGAAGTTGGGAGTGTTGGAAAATCTAACGTCAGTCCATCCACAGAAATCTCATCAATACAAACGGAAGGAATTAATAGACATTTAGGTGTTAGTGCAAAATGAAAGCGAGATATCTCCGTACTAAGCAATTGTCTATTGTCATAGGTTATATTCGATAATGTAAATTCAGGAATGACACTTCCTTCTACACCTTCAATTGATAGTTCAGGAAGTGCTTTTTCTGCGCCCCAAACTATCAGCTTTAATCCTGAATTCGTAAAGACAACGGCGCCTACTATTAATAGGAGTAATAATAAAATTGATGGAAAAAAAAGAGCAAAGCAAAGACAGTGGCGACTAAAACGTCGTTTTTTCTTCAACTCTTGATTGTTATGTTCTTCGTTCATGTTAATGGAACTCATACTTCTGGCCCCAAGGTAAAATGGACTTTAAATTCATCGCCTGGCTCAGCATCAAACCCCCATGCGAAATCAAGTCGAACGGGACCTACAGGCGAAGCCCATCGTATACCAACACCGGTACCCATTTTCCAATCTGGAGTATCTAACCATGCATCACCATAATCAACAAACGTTGCAACCCACCAATTACCGACTACTCGATATTGATACTCAAGGCTAGCTGTCGCCATATATTGGCCACCAGTTAAATAACCTTCACTGTCTTTTGGAGATACTTCTTCATATCCATAACCACGAATACTATTATCACCACCAGCGAAAAAACGAATTGATGGCGGTAACTTATAAAAATCATCAGTATATATAGCACCAATATCGGCACGAGCTACACCTCTATGGTTTTCTCCGATACTACGAACAATCGCACCTTGAGCTTGTAAACGTAATAACTTCACATCCGATGTTAAGGCTTGATCTGTTGCCTCAATGGTAAATGCTTTTTTATCTCCCCACATTGGCATGGTGCCACCACGGGAACGGCTTTGAGAAAAAGAAATACCAGGTAACACTAACCATGCAGTGCCATCTTGTACACCTTGAGTAAATTCTTCATATAAAAAACGAGTATAGATAGTTCGATGCCAACCTGAGTCATAAACCCAATGTCTTTCAAAAGCTAAATTCGACTCTAAACTGTCTGTATCATTATTATCTACGTTTTTAAGACCATATTTAACGATGTAATAATCTTTTAAAACTTGCTCTAACGGGATCTTATAAGAAATAGTTGCTTCTTGTTCTGGTTTTGAAATTGAAAGAGCAGTATCTAAACTGTGTCCTTCAGGGTTTAACCAAGGCTTTTTCCAGCGAATTTTCCCCCTCGCACCAACGTCAGTTGCATAACCAATACTTGTTTCTAATTGATTTTTAACTTGAGGCGAAAGATGGACTTTCATTGGCAGTTGATATGTTTTTCCAACAGCGTCGATATCTGGCTCAACATAAACAGAAGAGAACCACTCAGTATTTGAAAGGGATTGATTTAATTCACCGACTTGACTTGCAAGATAAGGGTCTCCAGCTTTAAACGGAATAATTGAGCGAACTCTTTTTTCTTCAATTTGACTACCATCAATCGATGTATCCCCAAAACTGTATCGTTTACCACTATCATAATGCAAACGAACCATTGCTTGATGTCGACCAGGTGCTATTTCCAAAAGATTCGTCGTAAAATCACCATCAAAATAGCCTTTTCTCAATGCCAAATTTTGTAGCGTACTTTTTAAACTTTCATATCGACCATGATTAATGACTTGTCCAAGATTTAATCCAGAATTATCTACGGCCTTAATAAAATCCTCATCTGTCGCAGCTTCACCACTAATCACTATATCGCTGACATAGATAATAACAGGTGCACCTGCTTCGATATTCATAATTAAAGTATGATCTGATTGTTCTTCTTCGATAGTGAAAGTAGTGACTGGTTGATAATAACCAAGAGCTTTTAAGGCATCGGTAACACTTTCTTGAAGACGAGCTTGAAAACGAAGAGAGACAGAATAGTCTTCTTCTGGAATACCTGAGATATATGCTTCGACATTACTCAGCAAAGGTCCTTCTAATCCCTCTATTTCTAGTTCTGTTTCTGCTAAGGCTTGAGATGAGATTGCAAGCAAACAAACTATAATGAATAAAGGTAACTTCTTTATCATACTTGTAATTATTCTATTAATTCATTAATGCATTATATGCAATGGTAATTTACTCGTTTTATAGAGTAGCACAAGATAAATGTCTTCTATCTTAACTCAGTTGAAGGATGCAACATGACAACTAAACAACCAACGTCACCACCACTTCATTTTATTTCTCAACGTAATTTAGAATTCATACCGCCAAATTTTGAACAAATATTTTTTGGTATGGGTTGCTTTTGGGGTGCTGAACGTCTTTTTTGGCAGTTAGAAGGCGTCTACTCTACTGCAGTTGGATACAGTGGAGGAGTGACATCACACCCTACTTATAAAGAAGTCTGTACAGGCACAACTAATCATACTGAAGTTGTAAAAATCATTTTTGACCCAACAATAATTTCATTAGATACCTTATTACATTCTTTCTGGCAAAAACACGACCCGACAGAAGGAATGCGACAAGGTAACGATATTGGGTCACAATATCGTTCAGCTATTTATACAACATCTAAAGAGCAACTGGAAACAGCGAAACAAACTCAACAGCAATACCAAGCAGCTCTACAAAAACAAGGTATCATGCGAGCTATTACAACGGAAGTTGTACCAGCCCAAACCTTTTACTTTGCCGAAGAGTATCACCAACAATATTTAGCTAAAAACCCTGATGGTTATTGTGGTCTAAAAGGTACTGGAGTTTGTTTCATATAAACAAAAAAGGTGCTCATGACCACGAGCACCTTCTATTAACTATTACTATAATTTTAAGCAGGCATCATTGATAGTTGACGAATATGTTGATTCACTTCACTCATAACTAATAGCATTTTCTTAGTTCCTTGATTTGGCATTAAAATTTTACCGCCATCAAACTCAAAAGTTCCAATTCCTTCAATATGCAAATTACCCTTAAATAACGTTTTTACAAAACGAGCGACTTGCAATGGTCGATAAGCCTTAAAATTTCTAAACATAGCCATTCCCCGATTATCCATATAAAGGTTTTATTAGTCCTGAAAACAAACGCCAATCCACACTGTTTTATTACAAACAAAACAAGTGATTAACATTATAGGAAGCAAAACTATTTTCAACAAGGAGAAAATCAAAACAGCAAGGACTGGTCGAATCGCTTTTTTCTTATCGCTACACTAAACTACGAAAGTTAATCATCAAGGATAATAAAAATGAAAAAAGTAAAACTACTTACACTTGCAGCTTGTCTGCTCCCTTCTCTTTCATTTGCTCACAACCTAACTCTTAATAAAGAAGTTCCATCTGTTTCGATTGAACAATATGGTGAAATCTTTTTTAAAAACTCAGCTGCAACCTATCAAAACTGGAATACTGAACAACTTAAAGGAAAAGTTCGAGTATTGCAGGCAATAGCAGGTCGAAGCAGTGCGAAAGCAATGAACGCCGAACTTATGAGTGCTATTACATTAGAAAAGTTCCCAGAAACAGAATATCAAACAACAACCATCATCAATCAAGATGATTCTATCTGGGGAACTGGTGGATTTGTGAAGTCTTCTGCTGAAGAAAGCAAAGAAGAGTTTTCATGGTCTTCAATGGTATTAGATGAGCACGGTAAGGTAGCAAAAGCTTGGGATTTACAACCTGAAAGTTCAGCAATTATCGTTCAAGATAAAGAAGGGAAAATTCTTTTTATTAAAGAAGGAAAGTTATCAAAGGATGAAATTAAGCAAGTTATTGCGCTAATTCACACTCAATTATAAATAATGCCTTGCTTATAAAATGTTATATTATTACATTTACTACTCATTCAATTAGGGTAGTACAATGCAATCGTATTTCTTTACTAAACAACGCTGGTTAAATTGGGGGTTTGCAATACTCCTAGCGTTGTTTGGTATTTTGGTTGCTAATCACCAAGTTGATACCAACTTACATCATCATGAAGATCATCATTGCCAGCAGTTTCAATCATTTAGCTCTGGAATTTGTATCAACATTACATCACCTCCAGTTATTCCCCAGCTAATTATTTGTTCTTTATTTTCTATAGTTGAAAACTCATCACCTTTAAACATAACAGTTCATTCGCGAGCACCTCCAACTCGGTCTATTCTCTAAACAATAATTACATTCAATTTATCATTCTTAGAAAATAGGAAATTATTATGTCTATCTGTAATAAAAAAACACTTCTTTGCCTAGCCGTTTCAGGTTCTTTATTCTCGGTAAGCTATGCTGCAAATGCTAATGACCACCATGATCATAACCACCATGATGGAGAGCATCATGAAACTGAACATCGTCACCACGATGCTCATGTCCATGGTGTTGTTGAAACTAATATTGCTCAAGATGGTGATCACTTACTTTTTGAGATCACCGCTCCTGGTGCTGATGTTGTTGGTTTTGAACATGCTCCAAAGGATGACGCTCAAAAGCAAGTACTTGCTAATGCAGTAAAAACATTAAACAACCCAAACCTAATCTTTACACTTCCTGAAAATGCAAAATGTACATTTGAAGAAGCTCATGTATCTCATAACCTAGTTAATCATAACGATCATGATGACCATGAACACGACCACGACCACGACCACGACCACGACCACCATGATGGTGAACACCATAAAGAACATGGCAAGCATGGTGAGTTTAGTGCTCAATATGAATATCACTGTGAAGCGATTTCAAACCTAGACCAAATAGAAACTCAGTGGTTCACTCACTTCCCTCATACACATAAAATGACAATTCAATATCTTGGTGATGCTGGACAAAAAGCCGCTTCATTAACACCAAAATCATCAGTTATCACTCTATAGCTTAGGTATGGCGGTGGTAACATCGCCAGTTTTACTATGAACATTATTGAATTATCAAACCTGACTTTTCATTGGCCCAATCAAAGTGAATTAACATTAAATATTCCTTCTTTTACTCAAAAACAAGGAAGCAAACTATTTATTAAAGGTCCGAGTGGAAGTGGTAAATCAACCCTATTGAGTCTTTTAACGGGTATCCTCTCACCAACGTCTGGTTGTGTAACAATTAATGGTACTGATATTAATCAACTCTCATCAAATCAAAGAGATAGATTCAGAGCTGATAATATTGGTTATATTTTCCAGCAATTTAACTTACTACCTTATTTATCCGTTATCGATAATGTAATTTTGCCTTATCAATTTTCTTCAAAAAAAACATTATCTATAAAAGAATTACGCATAGAAGCAACACGTCTTTTAACCCAGCTTCAATTACCAGCTTCTCATTTTAATAAGCCAATTACAGACTTAAGTATTGGCCAACAACAACGAGTGGCCGCCGCTAGAGCTTTTATTGGAAAACCTAAATTAATCATTGCCGATGAACCGACATCAGCACTGGATCACGAAACTCGTTTTGCTTTTATTGAGTTATTAATGAATGAGTGCAGAAACAGTAACGCGAGTTTACTTTTTGTCAGCCATGACCCAAGTTTAGAGTCTTTATTCGATCAAAGTATTGATTTAAGAGAATTGAATAAAGCTGGAGGCATCTCATGATAGGCATTACAAAATTAGCTTGGAAAAGTCTAATTAATCGTAAAACAACCGTATTACTTACTGTTGCAACAATTGCTATTTCGGTAATGCTATTGGTTGGTGTAGAACGCATTCGTACAGAAGCTAAGAATAGTTTTGCGAACACGATTTCGAATACTGATTTGATTGTTGGTGCTCGTTCTGGTCAAGTTAACCTACTGCTTTATTCTGTTTTTAGAATAGGTAATGCGACAAATAATATTGATTGGAAAAGCTATCAAGAAATCATTCATCAAAGAGCAGTAAAGTGGGCCATTCCGATTTCTCTAGGTGATTCCCATAAAGGTTTCCGTGTCATGGGGACGAATCAAGACTATTTTCGTTTTTATCAATATGGAAAAAAACAGCCTCTTGAGTTTAAAGAAGGCAAATCATTTAATGGATTATTTGATGTCGTATTAGGTGCTGATGTTGCTAATAAACTCAATTATCATTTAGGGGATAAATTGGTTATTGCGCACGGGATCAGTGATAAGTCTTTTACCAGACACGATAATTTACCTTTTACTGTCGTAGGTATTTTAAAACCAACAGGAACACCTGTAGATAAAACCCTACATGTTTCACTAGAAGCAATATCAGCCATTCATGTAGGCTGGGAAAGCGGTGCGCATTTAGGCAATACTCCAGATGCAAAAGTCTTAGAAAAGCAAAAATTTGAACCTGCAGAAATCACAGCTTTCATGCTTGGATTAAAATCAAAGATTCAAACCTTTGCTCTACAACGCTACATTAATGAATATTCAAAAGAACCACTTAGTGCCATTCTTCCAGGTATCGCATTACATGAATTATGGGGAATGATGTCTGTGGCAGAGCAAGCGCTCTTAGCCGTATCTGTTTTTGTTGTTGCCGCGGGCTTAATGGGAATGCTAACAAGCCTATTAACTAGCTTGCAAGAGCGCCGTAGAGAAATGGCTATCTTGCGTGCAATGGGGGCTCAACCTAAGCATATTTTTATCTTATTGATTAGTGAAGCCGTAGTAATAACTAGCTTTGGGATCATAGTAGGCCTAATGGGGCTTTACTTATCTCTCAGTATTCTACAACCTATAATCCAACAATATTATGGCATTGCCATTGAGTTAACCCTACCAACACTTTATGAACTCAAGCTACTTGGTCTTGTTTTGTGTTCAGGCTTTGTGATTGGCGTTATTCCAGCAATCCAAGCTTACCGACACTCTTTAAGTGATGGCATGACAATAAGGTTATAAGGACCCTTTTAATGAAAAAGAAAATAATTATCTTCCTATTGATGCTGGTGCCTTTTAGTGCATTCAGTAATGAGGTACTAAAACTTGATTGGATTGATTTGATTCCTGAACAAGAAAGAAATCAATTTGACTCGATGGGAATGCCTAAAATTGATCATAATGGTGGTCAAATGCAGCAATCTTTAGTGGGTTCAGTTAGACAAGAATTAAACGGAAGTATGGTAAAAATACCCGGTTTTGTGATCCCTTTAGAGGGCGACGATAAAATGATCACAGAATTTCTGTTAGTACCTTACTTTGGTGCGTGTATTCATGTTCCACCACCACCACCAAATCAGATTATTTACGTGAAATTCGAAAAAGGCGCTCCAATACAGCAACTATGGGATGTCATTTATATTGTTGGGAAGTTAAAAACAGAAACCATTGATAGCGAACTTGCTGAAACCGGTTATCTTATTGAAGGCGTTAGATTAGAAGAATATGATGATGACGAATAATTAACAAATATTTTACACTGGTTTATTTTGTTTAGTTAAATATAATTAGATAAATAAACCAGTGTTACTGCATAAACACTAACTAATGTAACGCTAAATAGAATTTTCTTAAAATTTGACTCTTTCATTTCCTCTCTCCATCGTTATTAATTAACTGGTTTATTTTAACAAAAATTTATCATTTGACCACTAATTACCTGCTACTTTATTTGACTAACTCGCAAATACTGCTTTGAGATTAAAGTTTTTATTTTCAGCAACCGATAAGATAATGGGAAATCATGTTAAATCGAAGCTAGGCGAACTCATGAATACGCAGCAAACTATCATCACTAAAGATGAAACAACTAAAAAAGAACAACCAACTCATAAAAAAGAACATTATGTAGTTAGCAGCGCTAGACGACTAAAAGAAATTGCAATTCAGCAAGGTCTTGCGGCCAATCTTCAGCCTCCAAAACCAGAAGAAACACTACTTAAACGTGCGTTATATCGTGAGAAATTATTGCGTGAACAACAACAACAAAATTTAGAAAAAATCGTAAAACTCGCTCACGATTATTGCAATGATGAAACCGCAGGCGACCCAGACCCTGATTGGCTACATCGTTTCTTTGAAATGGCAAAAGATATTCACGACTCATCAATGCAAAAACTGTGGAGCCAAATATTCAAACAAGAAGTGATCAGCCCTGGCTCCACTTCAATGAAAGCTCTCAAAGTTCTAAAAGACATGACCCAACGTGAAGCTCAAACATTTCAAAGAGCTGCTTCACTGGCTTGCAGCTTTGGACAAGACAACAGTAAAAAACTCCTATTGGGTTACAAATGTGCTGGTACTTTTTTTAATTTCTATAAAACAGATGGACCTCAGCTCATTCATTTAGGTAACTACAAACTGCCTTATTCAAGTTTATTACTTCTTATTGAGTTAGGTTTACTACTTAGCACTGAACTAGAGTCAGGAGAGATTGAGTTTGAACCCGCCTTACCCTTGCAATATCAAGGGAAGAACATAGCAATAAAACCAATGCAGAAAGGGTCTCGATTAGTATATTACCGATTTAGTCCTACTGGTGCTGAGCTATGTAAACTGCTAGGCAATAAACCGAATGAAAATTATTACGATAATCTCATCAGTTTATTAAGTCAGAAATTTATGGTTGAAACGGATGTTGCTGCGAAATCCATTTCAACAATGGCTTAGTTGTCTAAGTTAAAGGTAAGCATCAAAAATAATCAGAGCCCTAGATTGAATGGTTTCAAAAGACAGTCACTACTAGGGCTATGTTTTTCTTCTAGATAATTGAACGTACTTTTAGCTCTTCTAAACACTGCTCAACTAATACTTCTATCGACTGAGTTCCTGCGGGCAAATCAATTTCGGGGTTTAACGGTTGTTGATATTCAGAATCAATTCCTGTGAAATGTTTTATCTCACCGGCTCGTGCTTTTTTATATAAGCCCTTTGGATCTCTTTTTTCACACTCGTCCAGTGAGGTATTCACAAAAACTTCTAAAAACTCACCTTCAGGCAGTAACTCTCGAACCATTTGACGCTCAGCTCTATGAGGTGAAATAAACGCACTTAATACAATAAGCCCAGCATCTGCCATCAACTTTGCAAGCTCACCAATACGTCTAATGTTTTCTTGCCTATCATGATCTGAAAAGCCCAAATCTTTACATAAACCATGACGAACATTATCACCATCAAGTAAATAGGTATGATACCCAAGCTCTGCCAATTTACTTTCTAATGCACCTGCAATGGTTGATTTCCCTGACCCCGATAATCCAGTAAACCAAAGCACCGCCGGTTTTTGCTTTTTAAGATCGGAACGAATTTTCTTTGTTACTGTATGTTGATGCCAAACGACATTCTCATCTTTTATTACTGATTGTGCTGTCATGTTTCATCCTTGAATTAAAATGGGAAAAAGTAAGGGATTAATGCTAATACCAGTACCGAATAAATAATCGACATGGGTAATCCTACTTTCACATAATCGAGCAGTGTGTAATTGCCCACACTAAAAACGAGTAGATTGGTTTGATATCCATAAGGGGAAATAAAACTGGCACTCGCACCAAAAAGCACCGCCATAATAAAAGGCATGGGGTCAACGCCATACCCCAATGCCATGCTATAACCAATAGGAAAAGCCAGTGCTGCCGCTGCATTATTGGTAATAAGTTCAGTCAACACCAACGTAATAAGGTATACCGCAATTAATGCCCCCATTACTCCCCAGCCATTAAACAGCTCAATAAACATTTCGCCTAATTGAACAGAAAGACCTGATGACAACATTAACTGTGCAATAGAAAGCGCTGCACCAACAATAACAACAATATCAATTGGGAATCGCCTACGAATTTCACCTAAATTAATAATCCCTAGCGCCAGCATACCAAGTAAGTAAACAGAGAGTCCTTTAATAATAGGAAACACATCAAGTAAAGCGGCGGTAATCACAGCAGCAAAACCAACCAAAACTAAAGCACTCTTATCTCCATCCAGTTTTGCGGCTGAATCTAAATCACTAATAATGACGAATTCACGTTTTAGTTGTTGCTTGCTCTGTTCAAAGTCTTTGCCGGGAACCAAAATTAATGTATCCCCTGCTTGTAATTCAATTTTGCCTAATCCACCTTCAAGGCGCTCATGCCCTCGACGAATAGCAACCACTACCGCATCAAAGCGTTCTCTAAATTGAGCTGACTTAATGCTTTTTCCACGAATAGAAGCCGATTGACTTACAACAACCTCAAGTAGATTCTGTCCATTTAAATGATGCTGACCAAATAAGGTTAAGCCATTAATTTCTTGTAACGTCGTAACACTTTCAATGTCCCCACAAAACAGAAGCCTATCTCCTGCCAATAAAATCATATCTGGATCAACCGATGGTATGGTTTTTCCATTACGAATGACTTCAGCTAAAAACAACTTACGCAATGCTCGAAGGTTATTTTCACTGATTGATTTACCGACTAGTGGTGAGCCACCCTCTACTCTTGCTTCTAAAAAATACGGTAATTCATCTTGATGACTTTCATCGTATTGAGGTAATAAATAACTCAGTGGAATTAAAATCAATAAACCACCAAATAGAACGGCTAAACCAATCGTTGTTGGAGCAAAGAAACTTAAACTCGGTAAACCAGTGTCTTCCACAAAACTATTAATGATAAGGTTGGTTGAAGTACCAATTAACGTTAATGTTCCACCTAATATAGCGGCATAAGATAAGGGAATAAGTAATCGTGAAGGCGCGTGTCGTTGATTACGTTTGATTGCTCCAATCAGTGAAACAACAACCGCTGTATTATTGGTAAAAGAAGAAAGTAAGGCAGTAGATAGACCTAATTTGCCTACCACACTCCCTAACCTTCCTTCAGAAATATAACGCCCAACCCAACTGATAAGGCGTGTTTTTTCTAAAGCACAAGAACTTAAAATAAGCAGCACTAGCGTTAGCAAAGATGAATTAGTAAAGTTTTTTGCCAAGCTAGGTAAATCAATCATACCAAGCATAAAAGCAATAAATGCAGAGCCTGCAAATATGACGCTTGGTTTTAACTTACTTGCCAATAAACTCACAATAATCAGAGTTAATAACGCCAGAACGAATCCTTGTTCCCATGCCATAGTGACAGTCCTTAGCCTAATAGCTTAGAAATATCTTGGGTTTCCCAGTGTGGGAAGTGCTTACGAATTAACGCATTTAGCTCAATTTCAAACGCACTGATATTGTCATTAATTGGCTTAGTCTCACTCAAATCAGATAGGTTTTGGATCATCCCTGCCCCTACCGTTACATTAGTTAAGCGATCAATAAAAATAAATCCACCAGTATCTGCACAATCTTGATAGCGATCTAAACTCACGGTTTCCGTTAACGATACATCACATAAACCAATACCATTCAGCGGCAGCTCTTGAGTATCAAACTTTTCTAGACTGTTGATATTCACTTGATGGTGAATAGCATCAATTTGCCCCACGGTTTTCTTACCTGCAATTTTAATATCGTATTGGCGACCCGGTTCTAATCCTTTTTCCGTCATCCATACAATCTCTGCTTTAAACTGATCCGTGGCTTGCAAGTTCGATTGTGATTTAACTAACAAGTCACCACGACTAATATCAATTTCATCCTCAAGTGTTAGCGTTACCGCTTGGCCTGCTTGAGCTGATGTTAAATCACCATCAAAGGTAACAATACGAGCGACTTTCGATTTTTTACCTGATGGTAAAGCCACAATTTCATCACCAACAGAAATTCCGCCAGAAGAGACCGTTCCAGCAAAACCACGAAAATCTAAGTTTGGACGATTAACGTATTGCACAGGGAATCTAAACTCACCATTGCCTTTATCTGCATCAATATCCACATTTTCAAGTACTTCTAATAATGGCTCACCTTGATACCAAGATAATGCCTCGCTTGGGTTTACTACGTTATCTCCTTCTAATGCAGATAAAGGTAAAATAGAAATATCTAAATTTGGATTATTCAATTTCTTAGAAAAAGCTAAGTATTCCTCTTTAATCTCTTCAAAACGAGATTGAGAATATTCAACTAAATCCATTTTATTCACAGCTACTACAAAATGACGAATACCAAGAAGGTTCGCGATATAAGAGTGACGGCGAGTTTGATCAAGCACCCCTTTACGAGCATCAATCAAAATCACGGCGACATTACAGGTTGATGCACCCGTAGCCATATTACGAGTGTATTGCTCATGTCCCGGCGTATCTGCAATGATGAATTTACGTTTTTGAGTTGAGAAGTAACGATATGCCACATCAATCGTAATACCTTGCTCACGCTCAGCTTGCAGACCATCAACCAATAAAGCCAAGTCTGGACGTTCACCCGTAGTACCCACTCGTTGGCTGTCAGCATGAACTGCATCTAATTGATCTGCATAGATTTGTTTTGAATCATGGAGTAATCGGCCTATGAGGGTACTTTTACCATCATCTACTGATCCACACGTTAAAAATCGAAGTAATGATTTGTATTGATGTTCTTTTAAATAAGCTTCAATACCAAGCTCTGCCAATTGTTGCTCTACTGCACTATTCATTTATTTAATCCTTCCTTAGATGCCTGATATTAAAAGTAACCTTGACGCTTCTTGAGCTCCATGGAGCCAGATGAATCATGATCTATCGCTCGTCCTTGACGCTCACTTGAGGTCGCAACTAACATCTCTTCAATAATTTCAGGCAATGTATTCGCTTTTGATTCCACCGCACCTGTTAATGGATAACAACCTAGAGTTCTAAAACGAATATCTTTATGTTGGATCTCTTCACCTTCTTCCAGTTTTAAGCGCTCATCGTCTACCATGATCAACATGCCATCACGCTCAACTACTGGGCGTTTCTCTGATAAATACAGAGGAACAATTTCAATATTTTCTAAATAGATGTATTGCCAAATGTCCAGTTCAGTCCAATTTGAAAGCGGGAATACTCGAATGCTTTCCCCTTTATTTACTTGTCCGTTATACGTATTCCATAACTCAGGGCGTTGATTTTTCGGATCCCATGTATGGTTTTTATCTCTAAATGAATAAACACGTTCTTTGGCACGTGACTTTTCTTCATCACGACGAGCTCCACCAAAAGCAGCATCAAATCCGTATTTATTTAATGCTTGCTTCAAACCTTGTGTTTTCATGATATCGGTGTGTTTTGATGAACCATGCACAAACGGATTAATGCCCATTTCTAACCCTTCAGGGTTTTTGTGTACTAATAGGTCAAAGCCGTATTTTTCTGCTGTTTTATCACGAAATTCAATCATCTCTTTGAATTTCCAATCGGTATCAACATGAAGAAGTGGGAATGGGATCTTTCCTGGATAAAATGCTTTACGAGCTAAATGCAGCATCACTGATGAATCTTTACCAATCGAGTACATCATTACAGGGTTATCAAATTCAGCTGCCACTTCGCGAATAATATGAATACTCTCCGCTTCTAGTTGCTGAAGGTGGGTCAATCGTTTTGCGTCCATGTGCTTTTGTCCTTTAGGCTAAATTTGGTAATGGCTCCTGCTTCTGGTGATAGTCTTAACACTTCTTTTTATCGTTGCAGGCGGCGAATTGTCATTCCAATAAAACCACTATAGACGGGTTACTTTATTACCTGAAATTCTAAAATTTCATTTTTTATTCGATTTAATGCTAACGCAAAAAAATTAATGCGTTTCATTCAGAAAAAATAAAGAAAAATCGAGAAAGGAAAATCAAAATATCGGTCAATACCATGACTAACTAATTAAAAAATAAAGCTGTGATCTAATTACCATAAAGCGTACTGAAACAAGATCAACTGCACACATTGAGAGGCCAGTTACATTTATAACATAGCCAATCTGTTATCTTATTGGCGCTTTTATGATTATCACCTTTTGGAGACACACTATGAACCTCTCAGCAAAACCTGTTTCAATTGCAGTATTAGCTGGCCTAGGTCTACTTACCCTTTCAGGTTGTAGCCCAACAGTTACCGATACCGATGAAGTTATTAATCTACGAGTGGTAGAAACAACAGACATCCATACTAACCTTATGGATTATGACTACTACAAAGATAAGCCGACTCAAAAAATTGGTTTAGCTCGTACAGCAACATTGGTAAAAGAAGCTCGTGCTGAAGTAACAAACAGTGTTTTAGTTGATAATGGTGATTTATTGCAAGGTAGTCCAATGGGTGACTACATGGCAGATAAAGGCATTGAAGCTGGTGAAGTTCACCCTGCATATAAAGCGATGAATCAATTAGATTACGATGCAGGTAACATTGGTAACCACGAATTTAACTACGGTTTAGAGTTTTTAGCAGAATCAATTAATGATGCTGATTTCCCATACATCAGTGCTAACGTTTATGATGCAAAAACAAAAGAGCATTATTTCAAACCATACATCATTAAAACTCATAAACTAAAAGATACGGCAGGTGTAGAGCACGAAATCAAAGTCGGCTACATCGGATTTGTTCCACCACAAATCATGGTATGGGATAAAAAGAATCTTGAAGGTAAAGTTTTTGCTCGTGACATAAAAGAAACAGCAGAAGAATTAGTACCTCAAATGAAAGCAGAAGGTGCTGATGTTATCGTTGCAATTCCTCACTCTGGCGTATCAACGAATCCATACAAACAAGGTGAAGAAAACTCAACCTACTACCTTTCTGAAGTAGACGGCATTGATGCTATTGCCTTTGGTCACTCACATGCGGTTTTCCCAGGAAAAGGATTCGATAACCTGCAAGGTATTGATAACGAAAACGGTACAATTAACGGCGTTGCTGCTGTTATGCCTGGCCGCTGGGGTAGCCATGTTGGTGTAATGGATTTAACTCTTGAGCAAAAAGATGGCAAATGGAGTGTAGTAAAAGGTCAATCAGAAGCTCGCCCTATTTTTGATAAAACAAATCAGAAATCACTGGCTGACGCTGATAAAGGCATAGTACAAGCTTTAGAAGCTGATCATAAAGGCACGCGTGATTTCGTTAACCAGCCAATTGGTAAAGCTGATGATGTTATGTATAGCTTCTTAGCTTTAGTTCAAGATGATCCTACCGTTCAAATCGTTAACCTTGCACAAAAAGATTACGTTGAACGCTTCATTCAAGGCGACCCTGATTTAGATGGTACTCCAGTACTTTCTGCGGCAGCGCCATTCAAAGCTGGCGGTCGTGGAAATGATCCAACAAACTTCACAGAAGTTGAATCAGGCCAATTGACGTTCCGTAATGCGGCTGATTTATACCTATACCCGAATACCTTAGTTGCAATGAAAGTAACGGGTAAAGAAGTAAAAGAATGGCTTGAATGCTCTGCTGGTCAATTTAAACAAATCGACATCAACAGTACTGCACCTCAACAGTTAATTGATTGGGATGGTTTCCGTACGTATAACTTTGATGTCATTGATGGTGTTAACTACCAAATTGACATTACTCAACCAGCAAAATATGACGGTGACTGTAATTTAATTAATGAAGGTTCTGAGCGTATCATCGGTTTAACATACCAAGGCAAACCAATTGATGCGAAGCAAGACTTCCTTATCGCAACTAATAACTACCGAGCTTACAGCAATAAGTTCCCAGGCACGGGTGCTGATTTCATCGCTTTTGATTCTCCAGATGAAAACCGTACCGTTCTTGCTAACTACATTTCTCGAGTTAGTAAAGAGGCAGGTCAAGTTCAACCATCAGCTGATAATAACTGGTCTTTCGCACCAATAAAAAATGGCGAAAAACTGGATATTCGCTTTGAAACATCACCAAGCGAAAAAGCAACTCAGTTTATTAAAGATAAAGGTCAATACCCAATGAAACGTGTTGCGACTGATGATGTTGGTTTTGCTGTATATCAACTTAACTTAGCAAAATAAAATTCATCTCTTTTACAAAACAAATAGCATGGTGATTTCACCATGCTATTTTTTTATCTGTATGCTAAGTTTTCCACTATTAAAACATCATCTTCTAATAATAAAAGTACTTAACTATGAATGATCTTTTTACCACTCAACTGGAATCACACGGGTTTACTCCCCATGAAATATCTCAAATAGTTAAGTTAGGTAAGCTAAAAACTCTTCCTGCTAAGTCTATACTTATCAAACAAAATAATGTTGCTAATGAATTCTATTTTCTTATTGATGGGTTTTGTCATTCTTGTTATCTCACCGAACAAGGCAAGCAATTTAGTAAAGAATTTTATTGGAAAGGAGATTGGGTTGTTGGATTTGAAGAATTATTAGACCAAACGTCATCTCCCTACACTCTTGAAACCATCACTCAAACAAGTTTAATAACATTGCCTATCTCTCTACTGGATAGATGGCGAAAAAATGCTCTCCCTCTTTATATCAAGTTATTAGAAACACAACTTTTGTATAAAGAAAGAAAAGAACGCTTTATGTTATTACACTCTCCTCAAGCTCGTTACGAGGTTTTCTGTCAAAATTATCCAGAACTATTAGCCCAACTCAACGATTACCAAGTTGCCGCTTACCTTGGCATAACTCATATCAGCTTAAGTCGAATAAAAAACAGAATTAAAAAGTTAACATAAGTTAATGCCAAAAAAAGTGAACATAGGTATCTTGGATACTCTTCGTTTTCACTGAGATAAATTCCATGATCCATTGGCAAAAAATACCATTTACCGAATTAACCACCTCTCAACTCTATGAATTACTCCGTTTAAGAGTCGATGTTTTTGTTGTAGAACAAACCTGCCCTTACCCAGAACTTGATGGCAAAGATTGCCAAGATGGGGTTTATCATTTAATTGGCACTAAAGATAATGAAATTATAGCCTGCGCTCGATTGCTGCCAGCTGGTACCAGTTATATCAATGTCAGTATTGGACGAGTTGCAACCAAAGGCACTGCAAGAGGTGATGGTTTAGGACATAAACTTCTATCACAAGCTTTAGCGTGTTGTGAAGAATTATGGCCAGGAGAGACGATTGATATTGGTGCTCAAGAACATCTAACTCACTTTTATCAAAAACATGGATTTCAGGTAATTTCTGATATGTATCTTGAGGATGATATTCCCCATGTTGATATGCGTTTAGAAAAATAAGATGAGTATGAGATCAATAATGGCTCCTACTCATTTAGCTATTATCTTATTGATATTAGGAAACTTACTTGCTTCACTTTCTGATGTTGCAGTTAAAGTATTGGATGGTGGAGTCTCCCCTTTTCAATATATATTTCTGCGTCAATTGATCTCACTCGCTCTTCTGTTTCCTTTTTGGTTTCATCAACAACCCAAATTAAGATGCTTAAGTAACCCTAAAGTAACGCTAATACGAGCTCATGTTCTTTTAATTGGTAGTGGTTGTATGGTGGTATCAATCACCTACTTAACTTTAGCGACTGCCAATGCTGTTTTTTATACTGCACCATTGTTAATGATCCCGCTTTCAATACTATTACTTAATGAAAGACCATCGACGAAAAAAATTATCCAAACCATTATCGGTTTTATTGGTGTTCTTATTATTCTTCGTCCTTCTCAATTCCACTGGGCTGCTATTTTTGCCTTAGGAACTGCAACAACCCTAGCGTTATATAATATTTTGGTAAGAAAAATTCCTAACGATCAATCTGTCATCACCACACTGTTTTGGACGACATTATTATCCTTACCGGTTTCAGGCGGTTTAGCTTGGCTTTATTGGCAACCATTGTATTATCATGACGTTCTTTGGATTGCTCTGAGCGCAACTTTTATTATTAGTTATAATGGGTTAGCGACCATTGCATACAAAAAAGCTCCTGCTACTCAGATTTCTTTGGCTGAATATTCAGGATTAATTTTTGTGGTTATATTTGGTGTGATTTGGTTTGACGAGATCCCAGACATATTAACAGCAGTGGGAATTGCATTGATTGTCATTCCTCTTATGCCTAAAACGTGGTTAAAGAACATAAGAGGAAGATCGTAAAAAAAGAGATTATTTACTGCGTCCAAAACTACCATCGGACATTCTAAAGTACATGATCGCTTGACCATCACGTTCTATTTGTACGATATCTAGATCGCCTTGTTGATTGAGTTTAAAGCGAAACAGTTGACCTTTCTTAATATTACTTAATGGTTTATCTGCACCTTCAATTTTCACCACTTTATTTAATTCAGTTAATGGCAGATTATTTTTTCTAAATACCTGATAAAGGGTATCGCCTTCTTGAATTTGATAATCGTGCCATTTAGCTTCAACGGCCATTGTTTCTTTTTCAATAGAGGCTATTTGAGTTGGTACTTTTTCTTCTCTATTAATCGTTGTTTCTCTTTGATTACGATTTGATGATGCCTCTTGTTCACTTAACCCTTCAAGGTTTAAGCTGACACTTTGTCTCTGCATTTCAGGCGCAGGGATCACGGTAGGCTGAATACTCTCTACCTCTTCCTCAGCACCACTTGGTAATAAAATTAAAACAAAGGTAACAGGAACTAAAATGCGTAATGCTTTTTGATGAAATTGAGGTAATCGCTGCCAATAAGGTGCAACTTTTTCAATAAGAGGCCCACACTTTTCCTTTAAATTAGCCAATTGCTCAGAAAAATCTGGGCGTTTTACATTCATTTTTTTCTTTTTATTCATACCATCGCCTCATGCGAAACTGGTGAGCTCACGTTTTATTCTAATATCAGAGTTCAAAGAAGTACAAAAGTTTACCTTAAGCTTAGATCTCTGTATCCTTTATGCTTTCGTTTATACCATATAAAGAAAGAGAGACTGTATGTCTGAAGTAAAATTAGAAACAGTAGAACAAAGAGCAAGCTACGGCATTGGTCTTCAAATGGGCCAACAACTAGCACAATCAGGTCTTGAAGGCCTAAACGTTGCTGCTATCGCTAAAGGTATCGCTACTTCACTAACTGGCGACATGCCAGAAATCGAAGTTGACGCTATCAACGAAGCTCTTCAAGCACTTCACATGCGCGCTGAAGAAGCTCGTGCAGAAGCATCTAAAGCTGCTGCTGCTGAAGGCGAAGCTTTCCTAGCTGATAACGCACTTCGTCCAGAAGTAACTGTACTTGAGTCTGGTCTTCAATATGAAGTACTAACTGAAGGTACTGGTGAAATTCCAACTTCTGATAAAACAGTACGTGTTCACTACCACGGTATGCTAACTAACGGTGCTGTATTCGATAGCTCTGTAGAACGTGGCCAACCTGCTGAATTCCCAGTTACTGGTGTTATCGCTGGTTGGGTTGAAGCTCTTCAACTAATGCCTGTAGGTTCTAAGTGGAAACTTTCTATTCCACAAAACCTAGCATACGGTGAGCGTGGCGCTGGTGCTGCAATCCCTCCATATGCTGCTCTAGTATTTGAAGTTGAACTACTAGATATCCTTTAATCTTTCTCAAAAAAGATTAAATATAAAATTAAAAAGCGATGCCCATGGGTATCGCTTTTTTTTGTGTCATACTCTAACTACAATGTTACAAAAACAATATTGATATGTTAAAAGGAAATGACAATGAAAAAAACGCTAATCTTATCAACGCTTGCACTTTCACTCACCGCAGCTGCACCAGCTAATGCTTTTCTTTCTAACCTTTTCGGTGGCAGTGACGATGCCAAAACAGAAGAGACAACCGCTTCTAACCCATTAGTTGGAATGTTAACTGAAAACCTTGATATCTCAGCTGATCAAGCTGCTGGCGGCGCTGGCGCTCTATTAGCGATGGCAGGTAATGGCCTATCGGATTCTGAAAGCTCTGAATTAAATAGTATGATCCCTGGTCTTGAATCTCTAACAAGCGCAATTCCAGGTGGATTAGGTAGTATGATTTCAAATATGGACAGTGTAAAAGCAGCTTTTTCAGCTCTTGGATTAGACCCAGCTTTAATCTCGCAATTTACTCCTGTAATTACTGAATACTTAAGCTCTCAAAATGCAAGTTCTGGTTTACTAGATTCATTAACGGCGCTTTGGAAGTAATGGATTTATAAATAATATAAACAAATAAAGGCAGCGTTATCGCTGCCTTTAATCCTTTAGATTCATTATTGATAGATTTGTTACTTAAATTCCAGAACCACCAAGTTCACCGTCATCTTCATGTAAACCACACTCTCGCTTTAAGCCAAAGAATCGAGTTTCTTCTTCACTCATTCCCGGTTCCCATTTTTGAGTTGTATGCGTATCACCTACGGATAAATATCCTTGATCCCATAATGGGTGATAAGGCAAGTCGTACTCTTTCAAAAAATAATGTACTTCTTTGTTTGTCCAATCTAAGACAGGAAGAAATTTAAAAACACCATTTTGAATACTTAAAATAGGTAAATTTGCTCGTGAACCCGATTGCTCTCGGCGCAACCCTGAAAACCAAATCCCGACTTCAAGTTGGTCCAGAGCACGGCGCATAGGCTGAACTTTATTGAGTTTATTATATTTCTCAATGCCTTCTACACCTTGCTCCCATAACTTTCCATAACGGGCTTCTTGCCAATTTGGGCTCTCATCCGCAGTAAATACATGAAGATTTAAATTCAATCGATCCGTTAATTGATCGATAAATTGATAAGTTTCAGGAAATAGATACCCGGTATCAGTCAAAATAATGGGCGTATCTGATTTTATTTCAGTAACTAATTGCAACATCACCGCAGCTTGAATACCAAAACTGGATGACAACGCAGGGTTACCTTCTAAGTTTTCTAACGCCCAAACAACACGCTCTTGGGCTGTTAGTTTCTCAAGCTCAACATTAACCTCAGCTAAACGTAATGTTTGCTCAACCTTGGTTAATGATAACAGCTCTGATAATTGCAATTTAGGCATGAAAATCCCTCTTTGATACTTTCACTTCATCTACGATACCGGCACGGATCGTAAAGTCACCAAACCCTTCATTTTCATTGCGCTCAATTGCCCAACGACCAACAAGATGATCAATTTCAGTAAGGATTTGGCGGTCAGTGATGTTTTCCTTATACATTTTAGGAACTCGAGTTCCACTGCGATTACCACCAAGATGGAAGTTATAACGCCCTGGCGCTTTACCAACAAGACCAATTTCAGCCAACATCGCTCGGCCACAACCATTTGGACAACCAGTAACTCGAAAAATAATGTTGTCTTCTTCTGGCAGATTGTGTTTTTTCAATACACCTTCAATTTCAGTCACAAATTCAGGTAAGAAACGCTCGGCTTCCGCCATGGCTAATGGACACGTAGGAAACGCCACACAAGCCATTGAATTTTTACGCTGCTCTGAATGAGTATCATCAATCAAACCATGCGCACGAGCAATTTGCTCTATATGATCTTTTTGCTCAAAAGGGACACCAGCCACAATCAAGTTTTGGTTTGCTGTCATTCTAAAATCACCTTGGTGAACCTTAGCAATTTCAGCCACACCTGTTTTTAGTGGTTTTCCCGGATAATCTAATAAACGCCCATTTTCAATAAATAATGCTAAGTGATGCTTACCATCAATCCCTTCAACCCAACCGATTCGATCACCACGTTCCGTTAACTCATAGGGACGACTTTCTTCAAATTGAACGCCAGCTCGTTTTTCAACTTCCGCTTTAAATACATCAGAACCCACACGATCTAATGTGTATTTGGTTTTTGCATTTTTACGATTTGAACGGTTACCCCAGTCACGTTGAGTCGTAACCACTGCAGCAGCTACTTCTAACGTTTTCTTTAATGGTACAAATCCAAAATCATCTGCTTTACGTGGGTAAGTTGCTGTATCGCCATGCGTCATTGCAAGGCCACCACCCACAAGCACATTAAAGCCAACCAGTTTTCCATTATCTGCAATGGCAATGAAGTTCAAATCATTCGCATGCACGTCCACATCATTTTGCGGAGGAATAACAACGGTGGTTTTAAATTTACGAGGCAGATAATTACTACCTAAAATCGGTTCTTCATCCGTGGTTTCTAACTTCTCACCATCTAACCAAATTTCAGCGTAGGCACGTGTTTTTGGTAATAAATGCTCACTGATTTTTTTCGCCCATTCATACGCTTCTTGATGAAGCTCAGATTCAACAGGGTTAGTCGTACACAACACATTTCGATTCACATCCCCTGCTGTCGCAATCGAATCTATACCAATACTGTTTAATGTTTGATGCATTAATTTAATATTTGGTTTTAACACACCATGAAACTGGAAGGTTTGACGTGTCGTTAAGCGCAAACTGCCATAAGAGGTATGTTCTTCAGCAAATTTATCAATCGCCAACCACTGTTTTGGTGTAATAATGCCGCCAGGCATACGAGCTCGTAGCATGACATTATGCAAGGGTTCTAATTTTTGTTTCGCACGCTCAGCACGAATATCACGATCATCTTGTTGATACATGCCATGAAAGCGGATCAGCTGAAAATTATCTTTGGTAAATCCACCAGTAATTCGATCTTGCAGATCTTCTATGATCGTGCCGCGTAAATGCTTACTTTCACGCTTTAATCGCTCGTTATCAGCAAGTGGACCAAGCTCTGTCCCTGATAAAATCGTTTTAACGTCAATTAATTCGCTCATTAGTACACATCCCTTTGATAACGTTTTGCCTTACGCAGCTCATTTACAAATTGCTCTGCTTCTTCTCTCGTTTTCTTCCCATGTTGCTCTACAACGCAAATCAATGCTTCGTGTACGTCTTTCGCCATACGAGTTGCGTCACCACATACATAGATATACGCCCCATCTTGCAGCCACTGCCATACTTGTGCGGCATGCTCTAAGATTCGGTGTTGTACATACACTTTTTCTTGTTGATCACGACTAAAAGCAACATCAAGCTGATTCACAATTCCCGATTTAAGGTATTTCTGCCACTCCACCTGATATAAAAAATCTTGAGTAAACGTTCTATCACCAAAGAATAACCAGTTTTTACCTTCTGCATCACGGTTATCACGCTCTTGCACAAATGAGCGGAATGGAGCAATACCAGTACCTGGTCCAATCATAATCACTGGGGCATTATCATCTTGAGGTAATTTGAAATTGTTATTGTGCTCAACAAATACTTTCACATCACCGCCTTCTTCTAAGCGATGAGATAAAAAGCTAGATGCACCACCAAAACGTGTTTCATCTCCTTGCTGATACTCCACAACACCTACTGTCAAATGTACTTCTTCATCTACTTCTGACTGACTTGATGCAATAGAATATAGACGAGGAGTTAAGCGACGAAGCAAACCAACCAGTTGCTCTGCGGTGAGTTTTGCTTTTTTCTCAGACAATACATCAATAACTTGAGTATTCGCTGAATACTGACGAAGCTTGTCTTTATCTGTTGCTAACTTTTCTAGCTTTTTACTGCCTGACAACTCAGCATATTGAGTCACTAATTGCGGATTTGCTGAGGTGATTTCATATTTTTCAACCAAGGCTTTTTGAAGCGATATTGAATCACCATCCACCTCAACCGCTTCATCACCCGTTAAACCGACTTGCTTCAAAATTGCTGAAGCGAGCTCTGGGCTATTTTCAAACCACACACCAAGAGCATCACCCGGTTGATAAGTTAATCCTGAACCATCTAAATCAATTTCGATATGACGAACATCTTTACCTGAATCTCGTCCTGTGATTTTTTGGCTGGTTAATAGCGTAGCGGTATACGGATTTTGTTTTGAGTATTGAGAGGTATGAGCGGCTTGTCCAACAGGAAGCTGAACCACTTGCGCACTTTGTGCTTCAGAAGCTAATGCCTCTTTTACTTTATCGAGAGCTTGCTTTCGCCACTCTGCAGCCGGAGCTTCATAATCAACATCAAGATCAACACGTTCAATAAACGGTGTTGCCCCTTGTTTTGATAAGAAGGCATCAAAATCTTTACCTGTTTGGCAGAAAAACTCATAACTTGAATCCCCTAGACCAATAACACCGTAATGTAAATTATCGAGCTTAGGTGCTTTTTTCGATTGTAAAAATTCATGTAACTCAATGGCATTATCAGGCGCCTCACCTTCACCATTGGTTGAAGCTACAATAATGACATGAGTTTCTTTTGCTAAATTTTTACCTTTGTAATCACTGGCATCAAAAAGCTCAACAGCAATACCGGCCGCTGCCGCTTCTTCTTTTAATGCTTCAGCAACGCCTTTAGCATTACCTGTTTGAGAGGCAAAAATAATAGATAATTTACCAGCAGGCTGGTTTGATACCGCTGCGGTAGCTTGATTGATTGGTTGTGTTGCACCTGATGTTTGGCTTATCCCCCAGAAGTAGCCACTGACCCACGCTAATTGCTGTGGTGATAATTCAGAAGCAGCTTGCTGTAACTGACCTATTTGTTGATCATTAAGTGGACTAGCGAGTGCGGAGAGTTCCTTTAATAACATGACGACATCCCTATTCATTGCGTCATGTTAGATTAGCGAGAATTTTCTATAACAAGAAAGAATAGATAAGTATGTTTTATAACTTTTTGGAAGATAGAAATGGTTGCTTTGCGTTAACAGGATGACTTTTATCGTTTATTCATTGATTCTGACTTGGTTAAAACCGACAGCCAACGCGCTCTTTGAGGCCGCTTCTAAATCACGATATTTCACTTCTCCTCCTTTCAAATCCGTTAATAAAACCAGACCACCACGAACATGGCGAAACTCAACGATCCAAGAGTCTTCAACAATAACGGGTTCAATTACTGCTTCAACCAATTGATCTTCTTGATACATTAATTTTAATTCACTTAAAGTGGTCATAATGGCATCCTTCTTACGACAACAGCCATAACACAACTTATGGCCGTATCCACTTTATAAGCATGGTCAATAAACGTAATTTGAGCAAATTTAAAATAAAAAAATAGCGACTCAGTCACCTGAATCGCTACCTTAAAAATAATTCGTATGTTTTTATCGATTAGAAATCAAATGATAAGCCACCAAACCAGCCATCAACCATGACGTTTGCTTGATCACTATCAAAGCCTTCAAAATAACCAAACTCATGATCCATTACGCGATAACCAAGTTTGAATTCAACATCGACAGCATCAACAGGAAGAATGTATTTCACACCAGCCTGACCATCCATTGTACGAGTGTCACTGCTGCTACCAAAATCATACTGACCAAAAATATGGAAGTTTGTGTTTGGAATGTGCATCGATGCATCTGCATACATGTTTATTGCTGTTTCACTAAAACTCTGGTTTGCAGGTTGAGCAGGATCAGTAGAAACAGAACCACCTTTATTAAATTCACCGTTTGCAAATTGAGTTAGTGTTAAACCCACATCAAATTGCAGACCATCAGTCTCTAATAATTTATAGTAACCGGTGTAGTCAATTTGGTCGTATTCAAAACGATCCGCTTTTACTGGTGTATAACGTACTTTTACATTAGGTAAAATTGGGTATGGATGTTCAAAAGCAATAGAGAAAGCTTGTGATGCATCAACATCATTATCTCTTACCGCTCCATCTTTAGAACCAACTTTTCCATCAGGGAACCACGCATCAATAGCAACTTTAGTTGTAAATTCCTTCTCTGCTGAATGTGCAGGTACTGCCATAACTAAGGCAGCAGAAGCAACAACAGTGGCGAGGGATAGTTTGTTCATGCGTAGTCTCCATTTGCGACGCTATTTGGTTCATATGAAGTAATAATAAACGATTTGGTTTATTTATATACTCTTCTTTTACGTATCTAACTTAATTTATCGACAGAGCGGCTAAAATCTATACATCTAATTCAGAAGGAATTTTAGCAAGAGCAGTTTCTACCACTTCAATGCCTGCTCCTGGTTTATGCGCATTTTCGCTGATATAACGACGCCATTGTCTCGCACCCGGCATGCTTTGGAATAAACCTAACATATGACGAGTAATATGGCCTAAGTAAGCCCCATTCTCTAGCTGACGTTCAATATATGGGTACATAGACTCAACAATTTCACGACGCTTTCTAATTGGCTTATCACTACCAAAAAGTTGTTGATCAACTTCCGCTAATAAATACGGGCTTTGGTAAGCTTCACGTCCAATCATCACACCGTCTAAATGCGCTAAATGCTCTTTTGCTTCCGCTAAGGTTTTAATACCACCATTAACCGCAATAATTAATTGTGGGAAATCTTTCTTAATTTGATACGCACGTGGGTAATCAAGTGGCGGGATCTCGCGGTTTTCTTTCGGGCTTAAACCACTTAACCATGCTTTACGAGCATGAATAGTAAATTGATCACAACCGCCCTTTTCATGAACTGTTGAAACAAACTTAGTTAAAAACTCATAGCTGTCTTGGTCATCAATACCAATACGGGTTTTTACCGTTACAGGAATATCAACAACCGCTTTCATTTCAGCGACACATTCAGCTACTAAGTCTGGTTCTGCCATTAAACAAGCACCAAAACGGCCATTTTGTACTCGATCTGATGGACAGCCCACATTTAGGTTTACTTCATCGTAACCACGTTCTGCTGCTAATTTCGCACAATGAACTAAATCTTTAACGTTTGAACCACCTAGCTGCAAGGCTACAGGATGCTCTTCTTCGTTATACGCAAGAAAATCACCTTTACCATGAATGATCGCACCAGTAGTTACCATCTCAGTATATAAAAGCGCATGCTCAGATAATTGACGATGGAAGTAACGACAGTGACGATCTGTCCAATCAAGCATAGGGGCAACAGAAAAACGTTGTAGTGGATAAGAGCTCATAGGTTAATTCTTTCAGTGATCAAGGCCTCAATTCTAACATAATAAGAACACAAACAACCATCCCATAAACTCTATTAGGCAACTCACATAACAAATAATAATTCTCTAAATAGTGGATAAAAAATAACGAGAGTTATGTTAAACTCCTCAACTTGTTCAAAAAATAAGACATATTTTCATTGAATCGTACACAAAAACAAAAGGTTGAGCTGTTATGCCAACAACGTGGAGTAAGGTTAACTCCACAACGATTAACTGTTTTAGAGCTGATTGTGACTCATCAGGGGGCGATCAGTGCTTATGATCTATTAGAACAATTAAAACAAATAGAACCCCAAGCAAAGCCGCCAACCATTTATCGAGCATTAGATTTTTTGGTCACTCAAGGTTTTGTGCATAAGGTCGAATCAATAAATAGTTATATTTCTTGCTGTGTGATCGGTGAACACGCTCATTTTTCACAACTTTTCATCTGTCGAACTTGCGATGACGTTGTTGAATTCCATGATAATGATATTACTAAGCAGCTAACTAAGCATGCTGAACAGATCGGCTTTTCAGTTGAGAACCATATTGTTGAAACTCATGGCACTTGCAAGACTTGTTTAAGTAACAATAAGAAAAATTAAAATAATATTTAAAGGACATCACTCACCATGCGCGCTGAATTTGTAAACCCATTCTTAGCTTCATTTATGAATGTTATTAAAACGATGGCATCAATGGACTTAAAACCTCAAAAGCCTCGTATCAAAAAAGATGAAATTGCCCGTGGTGATGTATCAGGTCTAATAGGTATGGTTGGCCCTCAAAGTAAGGGGTCAATGTCGATTACTTTTGATGAGCAACTTGCTCTACAAGTAATGCAAAACATGTTGGGTGAACGCCCAAACAGCATTAATGAAGAAGTGACTGACATGGTTGGTGAAATTACCAATATGGTTACTGGTGGTGCAAAGCGCATTCTTTCTGAAAGTGGTTTTGAATTTAATATGGCAACGCCTATCGTTGTATCAGGTAAAGGCCATACCATTACTCATAAATGTGAAGGGGCGATAATTATCATGCCATTTGCTTCTGAATGGGGTAATGCGTTTATTGAAATCTGTTTTGAGTAATAGGGACTAGGGACTAGGGACTAGGGACTAGGGACTAGGGACTAGGGACTAGGGACTAGGGACTAGGGACTAGAATGATAGAGGTTGATATTTAGGTATCAACCTTTTTTATTGCCTGTAATATCGATAAATAATACCAATCCGGATAAGTAGTTGATCAGATAATTGCGTAGGAAAAATCGATGAAAGCAAGGCATAAATGGCAGTAACTAGTGGCTCTAATTACAAAATTTATAACGCAGCTATAATCGATTTTAACAAGCAAGAATGATCAAATATTTATGTGGATTGGTATAAATACAAAAGAGCCGACCGAAGTCAGCTCTTTCAATAACACATCAACAAATATAATTAAGCTTGAAACGCTTTAAATGCGTTGATTAAGCCGTTTGTTGAACTGTCGTGAGACGTTACTGCTTTTTCATCAGCTAGTTCAGGAAGAATTTGGTTAGCCAGTTGCTTACCAAGCTCTACACCCCATTGATCGAAGCTGAAGATGTTCCAAATCACACCTTGAACGAAAATTTTGTGTTCGTACATTGCGATAAGGTTACCTAGTGTTTTAGGAGTAACTTGTTTAACAAGAATTGAGTTCGTTGGACGGTTACCTTCAAATACTTTAAATGGTACAAGCTCTGCGACTTCCGCTTCTGTTTTACCTGCAGCAGCAAATTCAGCTTTCACAGTCTCTTCTGTTTTACCAAATGCTAACGCTTCAGTTTGTGCGAAGAAGTTAGACATCAGTTTTTGATGATGATCGCCTACTTGATTGTGGCTAATTGCAGGAGCAATAAAATCACAAGGGATAAGTTTTGTACCTTGGTGAATTAATTGGTAGAACGCATGTTGACCATTTGTACCTGGTTCACCCCAAATAATTGGACCTGTTTGGTAATCAACAGGATTACCATTACGATCAACACACTTACCATTTGATTCCATGTTGCCTTGTTGGAAGTACGCAGCAAAACGGTGTAAGTATTGGTCGTATGGAAGAATCGATTCAGATTCAGCACCGTGGAAGTTGTTATACCATAGACCGATTAACGCTAAGATAACAGGTACATTATTTTCAAGGTCGGTTTCAGCGAAGTGCTTATCTACTTCATGAGCACCTTCTAACAACTCAATAAAGTTATCAAAACCAACCGCTAATGCGATAGAAAGACCGATAGCTGACCATAGAGAGTAACGACCACCAACCCAATCCCAGAATTCAAACATATTGTCAGTATCAATACCAAACTCAGACACAGATTGTGCGTTTGTTGATAGTGCTGCAAAGTGTTTAGCAACGTGCGCTTGATCGCCAGCTTCAGCAAGGAACCAATCACGAGCACTGTGTGCGTTCGTCATTGTTTCTTGAGTTGTGAACGTCTTAGAAGCGATTAAGAATAACGTCGTCTCTGGGTTTAACGGCTTCAGTGTTTCAACAATGTGCGTACCATCTACGTTAGAAACAAAGTGCATATTTAGACGAGTTTTGTATGGTGCTAGAGCTTCAGAAACCATGTATGGACCAAGGTCTGAACCGCCGATACCGATATTTACGATATCAGTAATTTCTTTACCTGTGTAACCTTTCCACTCACCAGAAATTAGACGCTCTGTGAAGCCTTTCATTTTTTCTAATACTGCATTTACTGCAGGCATTACATCTTCACCATCAACCATTACTGGTGTATTGCTACGGTTACGAAGTGCAGTATGAAGCACTGAACGACCTTCAGTTTTATTGATTTTTTCACCACTGAACATCGCTGTAATTGCTGAAGATAATTCTGTTTGCTCAGCAAGTGCAAACAACTTCTTCATTGTTTCTTCAGTAATTAAGTTTTTAGAAAAATCGACTAAAATATCTTGGCCAAACGTTGCTGAAAACTTATCGAAACGTTGTGCATCAGCAGCAAATAAATCTGATAAATTAAAATCTTGTGCTGTTTCAAAGTGCGCTGTTAAGTCTGCCCAAGCTTGAGTTTCTGTTGGGTTGATGTTTTTTAACATGGTAAAAATATCCTGTGTAATATGCTTGTAAGTTCAAAGTCGTAGCTAAGAACTCCCCGTTTATACGAATCTAAAAATTGGTGAACTTTATTTATTATGACCAAAACTACGCTCACCCTTTTTGAGTTAGGTCACATTAAAACTTTTATTAGTGAACATTATCCCAATCCAAATGAAAGAACACTAGAGTTCACTTCATTTTTCTCATAAATATCTAGAAAGGCTGATTTATCATTACTCTAAATTGGCTTTCTTCATTCCCCCACGCCATTTCAGTTCTAACAACAATTCCTTCAACCTGAAAACGAATAGCACCGCCAGCGCTCCATTTCATATCACTATGAAGTGTCGATAAAGAGAATTCATCTGCCACACGTCCGGCATCAACAAAAGCGACCCACTGCCACCAAGGTACATCATAAAGATTAAAGATAGGCCATTCTTCTAAAGGCTGCCAATCAGGCATAACACGATATTCTGCAGAGTAATGCACAGCAGATCGTCCATGAAAGCGTCCACCACCAAAACTTCTTAATCGATATAACCCACCCAACTTTATGCCTGCGTATTCAGGTGGTTGATGCTGCTCATCCCAACTAGGCGTGTCTGCAATATACATATCTAAAGCCAAAACTTGTTTATTGATCACATCACCTAAACTGCCTAAATCAAAAAAGGCACTTTGTTGGAACTCCCACGTCCACCACTCTTGCTGTGAACTCGCTTCTGGTGAATAGGTAAAATCTAATTCAGTACGAGAACCATGCGTAGTGTTTCGAACGCTATTTCGATTATCCCAATCAAAATGAACCTTCATACCCCAATTCGATTCAGGTTCATTCCATCCGGCGACATCAGACAATTCACGAGAATAATAAAATGGACTTAATTCTATACTCGACACACCGCTATCAAGAGGGTTAAATCCCTTAATTTTTCGTTCTGGTTGATACGCAGCCCTTGCCCCAAGACTTTCCCCATTACCAATAGGCAAGACATATTGTGCAATTAAATGATATTGAGCCTCAACACTGTCCGTAAACACCTCTTGTTCTGGCAACGAATCATTAGTACCCGCAGCACCAAGATGATAATCCATGTCTTTAAAACTGGCGTTATAAGCATTAGCTCCAACTAACCATGAATGACTAATTTGAAAGTTATTTGCTGATAAGTAAGTTAGATAAGAGCCTTTACTGGAATACAAACCAGCGGCAAACAATGTTGCTTGAGGTTGCCCAACGCCTTTCATTACACCCGCAGCGCCTATGGTAGTCCCCAAGCTATCTGATGAGTACATAAAAGGGACGGCAGCGGTTTCGGGTAAAGACGTTGGCCAAATATCGCTTTCTGAAAAAGCCAAGTTAGAAATAAGAAAAAGCGCTAAACCAGTAGCGCTTTTAAAAGAAAATGAATTCAAGAAGACTCTCATTAGGTGTATTGCATTTGCACACGTGATGTTAATTTAGTCACTAATTCGTAGGCAATAGTTCCAATATGCTCTGCGACTTCTTCAGAAGGAAGATCTCGTCCCCATAAAATGGCTTCATCTCCCACTTTATCTTGAGCGTCCGGACCCAAATCAACGGTCAACATATCCATAGACACTCGACCCGCAATAGGAACTTTACGCCCATTAACTAACACTGGCGTACCATTTGGAGCTGTGCGAGGGTACCCATCACCATAACCAATCGCAATAACCCCAATTTTGGTATCACGTTCGCTGGTCCACATTGCCCCATAGCCAACACTTTCACCCGCTTTTACATCACGAACAGCGATCAAATGAGAGGTAAGGGTCATCGTAGGTAAATAACCCAACTCTTGTGCTGATTGTTCTGAAAATGGTGAAACACCATACATAATAATGCCAGGTCGTACCCAATCTAAACGACTATCAGGCCAAGCTAATAAGCCAGCAGATGCAGCAAGAGAACGCTCTCCCTGACACCCTTTTGTTAGCGACATAAAGGTATCGATTTGCTCTGTTGTCGTTGAACTATCAAGTTCATCGGCGCAACCAAAGTGGCTCATATAGCGCAAAGGTTTAGCGACATTCTTACAAGCATGTAGTCTATCAACATACTCTTGAAACTCTTCAGGGCGAATACCTAAACGGTGCATACCTGAATCTACTTTTAACCAAGCAACGACTGGAAATTCTAAATCGGTGCTTTCTAATGCTTCTAACTGCTCTTTACAATGAATAGCCGTTTGAATGTTATTAGTCACCAAAATAGGCAAGTCACCAGCAGAGTAGAACCCTTCAAGTAATAAAATAGGTTTTACAATACCGCCAGCTCGAAGCTGTAGCGCTTCTTCAATACGAGCGACACCAAATGCATCGGCTCCTTGCGCACCTTTGGCGATATTCAGCAATCCGTGGCCATACCCATTTGCTTTTACAACAGCCAGTAATTTACTGCTTGGCGCTTGTTGCTTAATCTTTTGCAAATTGTGGGCAAGTGCAGACATATCAATCTGCGCTGTGGCCGCTTTCATATAACTCATGATTCAGCCTTATTATTCATCATCAAACGCAGGGCCTGCGTAATTATCAAAACGAGAAAACTGCCCTTGGAAAGTCAAACTAACAGAACCGATAGGACCGTTACGTTGCTTACCAATAATAATTTCAGCGATGCCTTTACGATTACTCTCTGGGTTATATACCTCATCACGATAAATAAACATGATTAAATCGGCATCCTGCTCGATCGCACCCGATTCACGCAAATCCGAGTTAATCGGACGTTTATCTGCACGTTGCTCTAGGGAACGGTTAAGTTGCGACAGCGCCACAACAGGAACGTTCAACTCTTTAGCTAACGCTTTTAACGATCGTGATATTTCAGAGATCTCTAACGTACGGTTATCTTGCAAACCAGGAACACGCATTAATTGAAGGTAATCGACCATGATCATACTTAGACCACCCGATTCACGCGCAACACGACGAGCACGTGAACGCAATTCTGTCGGTGTTAAGCCTGAGCTATCATCGATATACATGTTTTTCTTTTGAGTCAAAATGCCCATGGTAGACGAAATACGCGCCCAATCTTCATCGTCTAATTGACCGGTACGAATTTTAGTTTGGTCAACACGAGAAAGTGACGCTAACATACGCATCATTAGCTGTTCGGCGGGCATCTCTAAAGAAAAGATAAGAACGGGTTTATCTTGGTCCATTGCTGCGTTTTCACATAAGTTCATCGCAAAGGTAGTTTTACCCATTGATGGACGTGCCGCCACAATAATTAAATCAGAACCTTGTAAGCCTGCGGTTTTCTTATTGAGATCAGTAAAACCAGTTGAAACCCCCGTTACACCATCTTGTGGGCTTTGGTATAAAATTTCGATACGTTCTAGCGTTTTCTCTAGAATTGAGTCGACATTTTGAGGGCCTTCATTTTCGGTAGTTCGCTCTTCTGCAATGGCAAAGACTTTACTCTCTGCCATATCAAGTAAATCTTCAGACGTTCGACCTTGAGGATCATAACCCGCATCTGCGATTTCATTCGCAACACCAATCAGATTACGTACCATTGCACGCTCACGCACAATATCTGCATAAGCATTAATGTTTGCTGCACTTGGTGTATTTTTGGCTAAATCAGCTAAATAAGCAAAACCACCAACCGAGTCTAAATTTTCATGACGTTCAAGATGTTCTGATAACGTAATCAAATCCAAAGGCAAACTGTCTTCTAGGATGGCTTTAAGTGATTCAAAAATCAGTCTATGTGGGCGACTATAGAAATCACTTGCCACTACTTTTTCAGCAACCGTATCCCAACGTTCATTATCAAGTAGCAAGCCACCTAAAACCGATTGTTCAGCTTCTAACGAATGCGGTGGTACTTTTAACGCGTCTACTTGTGCGTCAGGTTTGCGATTTTGCTTACGATTATCAGCCATTACTACTCTTTCACCATCCTAAATTTAGCCCTACATTATAACCATTTGGCAAAGGGATGAAATAACTATCCTTCCATCTCCATCACTCCTTTCGCAAAATAAAGATTTTGACTCAAATTTAACTCACGAATGTAATAATATACTTATACTCGTCTACGATTTTATCTCTCAGGATTCATGTGTGTTAAAAAAAGGTTTACTTACAGGGCTTATCGCAATCAGTGCATCTGTTCATGCAAGTGAGATCGATATTGAAGACGCAGATACATCATCTTCCTCTCCTAACTCAATCGAAATCGATTATGGAAACGATCGCTCGTTATCTCAAAATTGTAGTCTAGAATCGGTTTATACCTCTGGGACGAACTCCCATGCGGATGAAAAAAAATATTATTTATCCAAAGATGACTGTGAAGCAGGGACGAAAGAGTTAACACTTGAGAAAAAACCAAGTATTAACCCTGTAATTAGTCAACTAGAAGTGGAAATGGAAGAGCCTGATACAACTCCACCTTCACCATGGAAAAGCCAAATTGAATTCGGTTACCAATCAAGTAAAGGTAACGATGATTCTCAATCTCTTAATGGTCGTTTAGAAGCCAGTTACACCGCTGGGCAGCATCGTCATACTGGCGAGGTTAAATACTATCTAGCAAAAGACGATGGTGAAACAGATAAAGACCAATTAAGCCTCAATTTACAGAGTGACTATAAGATCAGTCCTGATTACTACCTTTACGCCAACTTTAAAGGGTTAAACACCAAATATAGTGCGTATTTCAATGATTATACGTTTTCGGGTGGTTTAGGTTACCAAGTCAGTAATACAGAAAAATTATTATTAGAAGTGGAATTTGGTCCAGGTTTTCGTTACCAAAATCCGAACCTTGATGAAATTGATGATGATGACTTAATCCTGCCTGAGACAGTGCAAGAGCCAATTATCCGAACTAATGTACGTACATCTTGGAAAGCTCTTAGTAACCTAACGTTAGCAGGAGAAGTTACTGTAACAGCAGGTCACAGTAACACTCGTGTGGATTCAGAAGTCAGTGTGACAAACAACATAACAGAAGAAATCGCCCTAAAGATTGCGCAATCGCAACAGTATTTAGATCGCGTACCTCCAGGGCTAAGTAAAACCGATTCTGTATTTTCTATTAACTTACTGTTTTCATTCTAAGCTCTATCAGTTTAATGAAGTTCTTCATGTTTCTTCACTAAACCAAAGTCAGCTAAAATCGCATAAGCCGCAGGTATCATAAATAGCACCAACAAGGTTGAAGTAAAGATACCAAATACGATTGAAACCACTAAAGGCTGAATAACTTGAGCTTGTAAACTGGTCTCTAATAATAATGGCAACAGCCCTGCAGCCGTCGTAATTGAGGTTAAGAATACCGCCCTAAAACGCTCACGACTTGCTTTAATGACTGACTCATAAACAGAATCTCCATCATCAACATGATGTCGTATATATTGCACCAGTAAAATGGAATCATTAACGACGATGCCCGCTAAAGAAACAAAACCCATAATACTTGGCATACTCAATGGGTGGCCTAATAAAACATGTCCCCATAACACGCCAATTAGCGCTAATGGTATCGCTAGCATGACTACAAACGGTTCTAAGTAACTTCTAAATTGGAAGCTGAGAATAACAAATACCCCAAACAACCCAAGCATAAATCCGGTACCTATGGATTGCCCCGTTTCCGCCGAATCTTTCGCTTCACCTTCAAAATCAAAACGCAATCCTGGGTATTTCTTTTTCAATTCAGGTGCGAGATCTTTTTTAAACTGATTCAATATTTCTGTTGAACTGACTTGTGATGCGTGAACATCACCAAACACACTTAAGGTTCTTAAACCATTAATTCGCTGTATTCGAACATAATTTCTTTGAAAATCTAATGTTGCGATAGAGGCTAGAGGTATTTGGTCTCCCGTAGGCAAAATGATGGGAAAGTTCTCTAAAGTATGTAAATCACCTGCTTGTTGTTTATTTAAACGCACTTCAATTTCAATGTTTTCAACACCTAATTGAATTTCATCTGCTGTTTGTCCAAAATAAGCCGCACGTAATTGATTCGCAATCAATTGTCCCGTCACACCATACGCTTCAGCTCCTGGGCGAAGTTTTACTAATACTTCTTCTTTTCCCATTCTCATGTCATCAAGCACACCATAAACGCCAGCAAAATCATTCAAATAGGCTTGAACTTCTAACGATGCTGATTTTAATGTGTGTAAATCATCATCCATCATACGAATTTCAATTGCTCGTCCACCCGGCCCCATGGTTGGCTGCTTAAATACCATCGCTATCGGCTCAGCCAAATCTCCCACTTCCTCACGCCATGCATAGATAAAATCATCAATTAACGTATTTCGTTTCTCAGCCCCTAATAAATCGAGTCGAATAGTGGCTAAGTGTGGCCCTGACTCATTAGCGTCGGCATTAGTATTAAACTGCTCGGTAATATGCTCAACTAATGGTGTGCCGCCTTCCTTTTCTTCACTCCATTGTTTATTTAATTTATTCGCTGCATTAACAATTTTATCGACTACTAACTCAGTTTGAGATAATGAAGAACCAGGGGGCAAAATAATACGAGCTTCGGCAATATCACCATCGAGCTCAGGGAAACCAACAAACTTTAATGCGCCGCCAGATATCAAAGAAAAAGAAACCAATAGACTCGCAATAACCGCACCTAAAAACGCATAGCGCCATTCCACTACTTTCGTTACCGCATTAACCAAGGTGGTATTTCTAAAGTACTCAAAACGATCCAATACTTTCTTTTTAAACCCAGTAATCGGTTTATCGTTTTTTGCTCTGTGTAATGAGTGACTCAGGTGGTTAGGTAAAATTAAAAACGCTTCGATTAAGCTCAATGACAAAACTAAAATCAGAACTTGTGGGATAACCTTTAATACTGCTCCCATTTCTCCCTGTAAAAACATCAAACTACCAAAAATGCAGACAGTAGTTAAAAATGAAGACAACACTCCAGGGAATACTTTTTTAACCCCGTTATACACCGCATCATCAATACTCTGGCCTCTATCAAGGTGAGAGGCAATGGACTCTGCAATTACAATCGCATCATCCATCATGATCCCGATAGCCATTAATAAGGCGACAAGAGACATGATATTGATAGAGAGCCCTAAGCTCGCCATTAAAAACAAACCACCTAAAAAAGCCACGGGTAAACCAGCAGCAACCCAGAAAGAATAACGGAATGTAAAAAACAGCCACATGGTTAAGAAAACCAGAATGATCCCCTGCCATCCGTTTTTTACCATCATGGTCAAACGATCCCAAAGCAGTGACGAGAGATCGTTGGTCATTTCTAACGTCACACCATCTGGTGCTACGGATTGCTGATACTCAACAAACGCAGAAACACGATCTTTAATTCGCAGTGCATCATCGGCTTTATTTTTACTGATCTTAAGTACCGCTGATGGCTTACCATCAAACAGCACTTTCTGTTCATCAAGTTCAAAACGATCAGTAATGTTTGCAATGTCTCTTAAGCGAAGTAATGCCCCATTCTCTGATGCTCCTATTACCGTTTTTGCTAATTCCTCTGGTGTGGTTTTTCTCTCATCAAAACGAATTAAAAAGTTCTTTTCCGGCGTTTCGATATTACCGCTAGGCAATTTAATGTTTTGCTGAGCTAATTGATTGGCAATATCACTGACATTTAATCCCAATTGACGAATGGCACTCTCATCCAGTTCCACTCGATATTGATGATCCGAAAAACCACTCACTTCAACAAGTGATACATCGTAATCAAGCTTTAGACTTTGCTTTAATTTCTCTGCGTATGCTTTTAATTCCGGCCATGTCGTATCTGCGGTGATCGCCACATCTACTACAGGTTCATTCCAATCAAGCTCTTGAACAATTGGCGATTCAATCTCTGTTGGAAAGTCATTGATTGAGTCAATTTGAGTTTGTACATCCACCAACATTCGCCCGATATCCGCTTTTTCATTCAGCTTAATAACTAATCGAGCTGAGCCTTCTATCGCTTCACATTTGGTCTCTTCAATATTACCTAAACCATCAACGGCATCTTCCATACGAATACAAATGCTCTCTTCCACCTCTTGTGGAGAAGCCCCTGGGTACACAACGCCAGCTAAAATATAAGGAGGACTAAATTCGGGAAATGTCTCTCGTTTTAATTGAGATAAAGAAACCAAACCAAGCAGCAATAAAGTGAGCATTAATAAGTTAGCGGCGGTTGGATGACGAGCAAAGAACTTGATCATTGCACAGGCTCCTCATCATTATTTGATTTGGCCAAGCGCAATTGCATGCCATTAATCGCAGGCAACAGATCATTTAAGATCAAACGATCATTACTCTTAATATCTCCGGCAACGACAACTTGGTTATTACGTCGATAAACAATCTCAATCGGAAGGATAATTAATTTGTTATCTTGCCCTAATAAATAGATCTTATCGCCATGCAACGCGCTTTCTGGGATCACCCATTGTGCTGACGCCTCACCCTCGATCCTTGCTTTCACAAACATCCCATTCACTAATGGTGGCAATGAGTTAGGTTGCAAAGCTCGATAGTTTTGATCTATTTCTAAAATGACACCAACCGTCGCTTGATTTGGATCGACAGTCTCACTAATACGAGCGACTTTCGCTTCCCATTTAGCATCAAAGCGACCACTGCTTAATTCCACATTCGCCGTTAATGGTAATGAATCAATATTTGGCATACCTTGTTCGCTGACCTCAAAGGCTTTCACACTTTGAGCTAATGTCTGCATGTCATGAATAGAGATTTGCGCTTCCATCTCCATGGTTTTAATTCCGTGAGCAATGAACATGGTTTGCTGTAGATTGACCACTTGATCCGCTTCTATATCTATCTCAGAAATACGCACATCCGTTGGTAATACAATCGATGTTTTTTCTAAAGAGCGTTGCGCTTCTTCTAATTTAGCTTGGTTTACCTTAACCATTGCCGCCGCTACTTTTCTTTCATCCGGCAATAATAAGATTTGATTCTGAATATCTTGTACCACTTTCTGTTGCGCTAAATAAGATTGATTTTGCTGATCTAAATCGGATTGAGAAGTTAATCCTTTCTTTTGCAAATTTATTTTACGGCTTAACTCTTTTTTACTGATAGAGAGTCGATTTTTTTCTATTTTTAATGTATTTCGAATGTTTTTTTCTTCTAAATCCACTTTTGCTAATTGAGTTTGACTCGATCCTAAGTCCGCTTCTGCTTGAGCTAATTTCAACTCATAATCCAATGGATCTATTCTCAGTACTTCAGTACCGGCTAATAAGATATTTCCTTTATGTAATTCAGGGTGGCGATACACCACTTTACCTGATACTTCAGCAATGGCTTTCCATTCAAACTTCGGTCTGATTTTTCCATAACCAATGGCTTGAGGTGCAATTGATTGAGGTTCTAACACTTGGATATTGACGACTTTTGAACGGTCTTCAAGTGGCTTAGTTTCAGCTGAGGGACGTAATTTAGTCACAACAATAAGCGTTATTACGCCTAGAGCGATAACAGGAAAAAAGAGGTATTTTTTATTCATTTTCATTATCTGTATCTCTTTTATTTTTTAATAATCCTTCGCTTAATAAACGAATATTATGTTCTAGTAATTCCATCAAAAACGTTTCATTTAACTCAATATTATGAAGCTCTAACATTTTCTTAGGGGCAAGAAATGGAAAAATCATTAAACTCATTAACGAAAGACGGGCCTTAATTGGATCAACACCATTCTTAAATAACGCCTTACTTTTTTGGGGATCGAATAATTTATTTTGCATTGGTTGCAATATCCCAAGAATGATTTGCTGAAGCTTCGCTTGCTGTTCGCTCTCAGCATCCATGATACGAAGGATTAATTTAGGGAAGGCAGGAACTTTAATCATGGCTTTATAATAGGCTCGCATAAACCCAACCAGATCTTGCTCTGTATCGTCTTTTAATAATCGTTGAAATTGCAGTGTCACAGGAGCAATGGTCTCTTTAAACATCGCCTCAAAAAGCCCTTCTTTGTTACCAAAGTAATAACGGATCATGGCAATATTTACATTAGCATTAGTGGCGATCAGTCTCGTCGATACTTTGTTATAAGGCATAGAAACAAAAAGTTCTCTCGCATGAAAAATGAGTTTTTCTCGAACTTCTGATTCACCTTTAGGCCTTCCTGAATGCTTCATTGTTAATAACACCTTCTTTACAGTTGGCTATTTTAAATACAGTTAATCACTTGATTAATTATAGATAACTTCCCACTTTGTTCTAACAAATTAATTCACTCATATTTAATCATTTGATTAATTAAATTAAAAAACAATCAAAAAGCGAGCAATACGCACAAATAAACATCAAAGCAATCGTTTTTCTTCTTATTTTGTAACATTTAAGCAAAAAAACATTAATAACCACTGAAAATAGGATTTAGGGGTTGACGATACTTACTGAGTGCGATATTAATTTGTTAATTATTTTTATGGATTGTATTTCAAATGAAAACAGTATCTTCTTTTGCTCTAAACCTCCTCCTTCTCGTGAACATCTCACGCGGGTAGGTTATGGACCAAAAGAAACCATAAACCAAATTTTAAAACCCGCTAACCATGGCGGGTTTTTTTATGGATATCCGTCATCAAGGCAAATGACAAACACAAGGAAGCAGGCTCATGAGCGATCAAGTCATTATCTTCGACACCACCCTACGTGATGGCGAACAAGCACTATCAGCAAGTCTAACGGTTAAAGAAAAATTGCAGATTGCTTATGCGCTTGAGCGTTTAGGAGTCGATGTCATTGAAGCCGGTTTTCCGGTGTCATCTCCGGGTGATTTTGAATCCGTAAGAACCATTGCCCAACATATTAAAAACAGTCGAATTTGTGGTCTTTCTCGTGCTGTTGCAAAAGACATTGATGCCGCAGCTGAGGCGCTAAAAGTAGCTGAAGCGTTCCGAATTCACACCTTCATTTCAACCTCTACCGTTCATGTTCAAGATAAATTACGTCGTAGCTACGATGATGTGGTTGAAATGGGCGTAAAAGCGGTAAAACATGCCCGTAAATATACGGATGATGTTGAGTTTTCTTGTGAAGATGCAGGCCGTACTCCTATCGATAATCTATGCCGCATGGTTGAAGCCGCTATTGATGCAGGTGCAAATACCATAAACATTCCTGACACCGTTGGCTATACCGTTCCAGGTGAGTTTGGTGGCATTGTTCAAACCCTATTTAACCGTGTTCCTAATATAGATAAAGCCATCATTTCTGTGCACTGTCATGACGATTTGGGTATGTCGGTTGCCAACTCCATTGCTGCTGTTCAAGCTGGTGCTCGACAAGTTGAAGGGACGATTAACGGTATTGGTGAACGTGCTGGTAACTGCTCTCTAGAAGAGATCGCCATGATTCTAAAAACACGTTCTGAATATCTAGGCGTACACACCAACCTTAAACACGATGAAATTCACCGCACCAGTAAACTAGTGAGTCAGCTTTGTAATATGCCGATTCAAAGCAATAAGGCTATCGTAGGCGCAAACGCTTTTAGCCATTCATCAGGTATTCACCAAGATGGCATGCTAAAGAATAAAAACACTTATGAAATCATGACGCCAGAGTCGATTGGCCTTAAAAATCAAGCGCTAAACCTAACTAGCCGCTCAGGCCGTGCAGCGGTAAAAAGCCATATGGATGAAATGGGCTATATGGAAGACGAATATAACCTAGATACCCTTTACGCTGATTTCGTAAAACTGGCGGATCGTAAAGGACAAGTATTTGATTACGATTTAGAAGCACTAATGCATTTTGCTAACCTGCGCGATGAAGATGACTTCTATAAGTTGAACTATCTAAGCGTTCAATCTGGCAGCGTAATGGCGACAACGAGTATCAAATTACTTTGTGGTGACGAAGAGAAATGCGAAGCCGCTGTCGGTAATGGTCCTGTAGACGCACTTTATCAATGTATCTACAAACTAACAGGCTACGATATCGTGCTAGATAAATTTGATTTAACCGCTAAAGGCGAAGGTGAAGATGGCTTAGGTCAAGCAGATATTATTGCCAATTACAAAGGTCGTAAATATCACGGTACCGGTTTAGCGACCGATATTATCGAAGCATCAGGACAAGCACTACTTCACGTAATCAATAGTATTCACCGTGCTGATCAAATTGCTGAAATTAAACAGAAAAAAGTAGAAACCGTTTAGAACCTAACAATAATAAATAAGCGGAGATAAACCTTTCTCCGCTTTAATTTGCCAAATTATATTGAAGATTAAAGGATTAACATGACAAACAAAACATACAAAATTGCGGTTCTACCAGGTGATGGCATTGGTCCTGAAGTGATGGAACAAGCACATAAAGTTCTGGATGCAATTGAGAAAAAACACGCAATTTCATTTTCTCGTCAACAACATGATGTTGGCGGTATTGCCATTGATAACCACGGTTGCCCACTTCCAGAAAGTACAGTAAAAGGCTGTGAAGAATCTGATGCGGTATTATTTGGTTCTGTTGGAGGTCCAAAATGGGAACACCTTCCACCGAATGACCAACCAGAGCGTGGTGCTCTACTTCCTCTTCGTAAGCACTTCCAACTGTTCTGTAATCTTCGCCCTGCACAAATCCACAAAGGATTAGAAAATTTTTCACCTCTACGTGCTGATATTTCTGAACGTGGTTTTGATATCGTCGTTGTTCGTGAACTGACGGGTGGTATCTACTTTGGTCAACCAAAAGGCCGTGAAGGTGAAGGCCCTCAAGAGAAAGCGTACGATACTGAAATTTATCATCGTTATGAGATTGAACGCATTGCAAAAATTGCTTTTGAATCTGCTCGTCTACGTAATAAAAACGTTTACTCTATTGATAAAGCTAACGTTCTACAAAGCTCTATTTTATGGCGTGAAGTAGTAGAAGAAGTGGCCAAAGGCTACCCTGATGTAACCCTAAATCATATGTACATTGATAACGCGACCATGCAGCTAATCAAAGATCCATCTCAGTTTGATGTGATGCTATGTTCAAACATCTTTGGTGACATCATCTCAGATGAGTGTGCGATGATCACAGGTTCAATGGGCATGCTTCCTTCTGCTAGTTTAAATGAGAGCAACTTTGGTCTGTATGAACCTGCAGGTGGTTCAGCTCCAGATATTGCAGGTAAAAATATTGCTAACCCTGTTGCTCAGATCTTATCTGCAGCACTCATGCTACGCTATAGCCTAGGTGAAGAAGAAGCAGCACAAAGTATTGAAGCTGCCGTATCTAAAGCGCTATCAGCAGGAGAGCTAACGGCTGACTTAGCCGGTGATAAACCAGCACTAACTACATCAGCAATGGGCGATAAAATCGCTGAGTACATTTTGAATTCGTAATTCAAGGAAGAAGCAATGTCTAACGCAAAAACATTATACGAAAAAATTTACGATGCCCATGTTGCCGTTGCAGCTGAAGGCGAAAACCCTATTTTATACATCGACCGCCATTTGGTTCACGAAGTAACGTCACCACAAGCGTTCGATGGTCTACGTGAAAAAGGACGTAACGTTCGCCAAGTAGGAAAAACCTTTGCGACGATGGATCATAACGTTTCAACACAAACCAAAGACATTAACGCTTCTGGTGAAATGGCACGAATCCAAATGGAAACGCTGTCTAAAAACTGTGAAGAATTTGGTGTTACCCTTTATGATCTAAACCATAAATACCAAGGTATTGTGCACGTAATGGGGCCAGAGCTTGGTATCACTTTACCGGGTATGACGATTGTTTGTGGTGACTCACACACCGCAACTCACGGTGCATTTGGTTCACTAGCATTCGGGATCGGTACTTCAGAAGTTGAGCACGTACTAGCAACACAAACGCTAAAACAAGCACGTGCGAAAACCATGAAAATCGAAGTCAAAGGCAAAGTTGCTGAAGGCATCACTGCAAAAGATATCGTACTGGCAATCATTGGTAAAACAACGGCCGCTGGCGGTACGGGCTACGTAGTTGAGTTCTGTGGCGAAGCAATTACTGACCTTACTATGGAAGGTCGTATGACGGTGTGTAACATGGCTATTGAGCTAGGTGCTAAAGCGGGTCTAATCGCACCAGACCAAACCACATTCGATTACATTACAGGTCGTAAATTCTCACCACAAGGTGCAGATTTAGACGCCGCTATCGAATACTGGTCATCATTAAAAACCGATGATGATGCTGAGTTTGATGCAGTCGTTACGCTTGATGCCTCTGAAATTAAACCGCAAGTAACTTGGGGAACCAACCCAGGCCAAGTAATCGCAGTAGATGCACCAATCCCAGCACCAGAAAGCTTTGCCGACCCTGTAGAAAAAGCGTCTGCAGAAAAAGCCTTAGCGTATATGGGTCTTGAAGCGGGTAAATCTCTGTCTGATTACAAGGTTGATAAAGTTTTTGTTGGCTCTTGTACTAACTCTCGAATTGAAGACATGCGTGCTGCGGCAACCATTGCTAAAGGACGTAAAGTTGCCTCTCATGTGCAAGCTTTAATTGTTCCAGGCTCTGAGCAAGTAAAAGCACAAGCGGAAAAAGAAGGTCTAGATGTGATCTTTAAAGAAGCAGGCTTTGAATGGCGTCTGCCGGGTTGCTCTATGTGTCTTGCAATGAACAACGACCGCCTAGGTCCACATGAGCGTTGTGCATCAACATCGAACCGTAACTTTGAAGGTCGTCAAGGCCGTGATGGTCGCACTCACCTAGTGAGCCCTGCGATGGCAGCTGCCGCAGCGATTGCTGGTCACTTTGTTGATATTCGCACCATTACAGAACAAGCATAAAAGGAATTTACTATGTCAGGTTTTAAGCAACATACAGGTCTAGTCGTTCCTTTAGATACGGCGAACATTGATACTGATGCCATCATACCAAAGCAGTTTCTACAAAAAGTAAACCGTATTGGTTTTGGTAAACATCTATTTCACGATTGGCGTTTTCTTGATGATGCTGGTGAGCAACCCAATCCAGAATTTGTCATGAACGCACCTCGCTATCAAGGTGCTACCGTTCTACTTGCTCGTGAAAACTTTGGTTGTGGTTCTTCTCGTGAACACGCACCTTGGGCACTAGCGGATTATGGTATCCAAGTGATGATCGCACCAAGTTTTGCTGATATTTTTTATGGCAACTCAATCAACAACCAAATGGTTCCAGTTCGCCTGACCGAATCTGAAGTGGATGAAATTTTTCAGTTCGTTGAAGCGAATGAAGGTGCTGAGGTTACTGTGGATTTAGAAGTAATGTTAGTGACCGCTAACAATAAACAGTATTCTTTTGAAATTGATGAATTTCGCCGCCATTGTCTGTTAAATGGTTTAGATAATATCGGGTTAACACTGCAACATGCTGATAAAATCGCAGAATATGAAGCGAAGATCCCGAATTTCTTAAAATAGGATTCAGGATTCAGGATTCAGGATTCAGGAAATGTTAGAGGTTGATATGAACGTATCAACCTCTTTTTTGTCTATAGAATAGTGTCATCTATAATCACATATAACTAAACCAAAACAAAAGTCAGGAACCCTTTATGAAAACCTTTATATCCTCGTTACTTTTGCTTTTCTCATTCAATACGTTCGCTGCACCAAAATCTGAATTATGGAGCTACTGGAACGTAAGTAATGAAAAAAATGCCACCACAATATCTCACCAATACTGGCAGCAAACATTAGATAAATACCTTATTACTAAAGGGGAATTCACGCTTTTTGACTATGCTCACGTCACAGATGCGGATGAACGAACGCTCAATAGTTATTTACGTCAAATGAGCCGTATAGACCCAAGAGAGTATAAAAAATCAGAACAATATGCTTATTGGGTTAACCTTTACAATGCTCTTACGGTAAAACTTATCCTGATGGATTACCCAATTGAATCTATTACCAAGCTGGGGGGATTATTCAGCTTTGGCCCTTGGGATGAAGAGATTATTACGGTTGCAGGAAAAGCACTCACTCTTAATGATATTGAGCATCGAATTTTAAGACCGATTTGGAATGATCCTAGAACTCACTATGCTGTAAATTGCGCAAGTTTAGGTTGTCCTAATTTACAACCTAAAGCCTTTACTGCCAGAAACAGCGATAAATTATTAGATAAAGCGGCAAGCGAATTCATTAACAGTGATAAAGGGGTTTTAATTAAAGAAGAGAATGTCCAACTCTCTTCTATTTATGATTGGTTTGTTGTTGATTTTGGTAATCAACAGCAGCTATTTGAGCACCTAAAAAAATATCGCCCAGAATTAAAACCATTCAAAGGCGATATTCGTTATGACTATAACTGGAAATTAAATCAACAATAAACCTGATTTCAAATAAGTATACTTCCTATGGGCATAATACATGCCCATATGACTTCTTTGATGACTCTATTTAATGCCCTTTTCTTTCTTTATTAAATCATAAGCCGCTTGGATTTCTTGTGCTTTCTCTTTGGCCATATTCATCATTTCTGGCGGTAAACCTTTTGCTACCAACTTATCAGGGTGATGCTCATTCATTAATTTACGGTGAGCACGCTTAATTGTTTTAGGATCTGCATCTTCACTAATACCAAGTAAATTATATGCATCCTTTAACTGACTAGCAGAACTTGCTTGTTGCCATTGCCCTTGTTGATGTGAGCCACCACTTTGGTGCCCAGAGAATCCACCACCTTGTTGGAAACGAAATGCAGCTTCTTGCATTCTCAAACGTTTTTCAAGTTGTTCTGCACTAAATCCAAGCTCTTCAGCCACGATATGCAGTACATCACGCTCACTAGGATGAATATCACCATCCGCTATCGCCGCTGCAATTTGTAATTCTAAAAAGAACTGCAATAAATCGTAACGACCACCTGTAATTGAGCGGATATTTCTTAATGTTTCACGTAGTGGAAAATCACTTTCTTTACCTTCACGGAAAGCTTCTTGCGCTTCTCGTTTTTGTTCATCAGAAAGATTCATTCGATCCATCATCATTGATGCTAATTGGATCTCTTCACGTGTTACTTGACCTTTTGCTTTTGCAACATGCCCCATCACAGCATACGCCGCATGGAAGAACTCAGCTTGTCTCTGAGTTTGAGATGCACCGCCAGTTTGGAAAGTAAATCCACTATTAGCCATACGCTTGGCTTTATCAAACTGATGGCCAATAAAGATCCCTAATGCAGCCCCAAAAAAGCCGCCAAATAGGAAACCAAAAAAACCGCCTAATATTTTGCCGAATATTTGCATTTTATATTCCAATTAATGAATTTTTCTATTTTTACTCTGTCACACCATGAGCAAATGGAGCCTTACACTTTACAATGATTAATCAATGATCGCGACATCTTAAGGTGGTTTGGGCATAGCTTTTGCTTTATTATAAAGAAGTGACTCTGTCTAGTATCTTTGAGTATATCAGCGGATTAATATAACAAACAGGAACGTCTAACTCGATGTCTTTTACTTCTCGTAGCCTACTTGCCTCATTTACTGGATGCCTTCTTTACGGCACTCCTGCCATTGCTGATAATGGTAGTGAACCTGTATCTCCAGAAAATGGCATTGTTTTTCCTCTGCAAACTGATGCAGTTAACTCTTGTGAAGTCCCTGATAAAAAATCAAAAGAGGAAGAAGATCAACAACCTGTATTAATTCAAGCAGACAGTGTTGAAGCGAGCAACAATTCAAAAGCCGTTTATAAAGGTAATGTTCATATTATTAAAGGCCGACAAGAAATTAAAGCCGATAGCATTACTTTGCATCAACAAGAAAACATCGCGATTGCTGAAGGTAATGTTGATTACTCAAGCATGGAGATGCGAACCACTTCAGATAAAGTAACCACTAACTTATCGACTGAAGATACAACCATGGTAAATACGGCGTATAAAATGTCGTGTCAGCCAATTCGTGGGCAAGCTGGACGCGTATTAAAGACAGGTCAAGAAATTTACGAATTAGAAGACGCCTCTTTTACAACCTGTCCTGCTGATGATAATAGCTGGCGTTTTAAAGCAAGCGCTATTGAGTTAGACCAATCAGATGAATGGGCAACATTCTATAATGCTCGTTTTGAAGTACTTGATGTACCTATTTTCTATTTACCTTACGTAACTGTACCGGTTGGCGATACTCGTAAAACCGGTGTATTGATCCCTAGCATTGGTCTTGATAGTAAAAATGGTTTTGAACTTTCGGTTCCTATTTACTGGAATATTGCACCAAATTACGATGCAACCACGACCATTAACTATATGGAAAGACGTGGTACTCAACTAGAAGCTGAATTCCGATACTTAACTGAGTTAGGTAAAGGTACTGTTGATGTTGAATACTTAAATGAAGATGCCAAATTCAAAGACAAAGGTTCTCGTTGGGGTGTTAGCTGGGATCATTCTGGTATTTATCAACAACACTGGAAATTTGATGTTGAGTATTCAAAAGTAAGTGATATTGATTACTTCCAAGATCTTAACTCAAATATTGGTACTCGTGACGAAGGTCAACTACAACAATCTGGTGAAGTTTCTTATCGTAGCCAAGATTGGGATATGACCATGCGTGTACGTGATTTCCAAGTACTAGTTGATGATAGCTTCCCGTATCGCTTAATGCCGCAGGTTGAGTTTAACTATTATGCACCACAGCTTTATAAAGAACTCGACTTTACGCTGCACAGCCATGTCAGTAAATTTACAACTGATGACCCAAGTAAACCATCAGCAACACGTGTTCATATGGAACCAAAACTGAGTTTACCTTTAAGCTCAACTTGGTGGTCACTCACGCCTGAAGCTAGCTTACTTTACACTTATTACTCACAAGAGTTTGATGATAAGTATGCTGCTTTATCTGATCTAGAAGAACAAACAGAAAGAACCATTCCTGAGGTTCGTATTAACGGGGCCATTTACCTAGATAGTACTCATAAGTTCCTAGGTGAATACTTACAAACCTTAGAACCAAAAGTACAATATCTTTATGTTCCAGAAGTAGATCAAAGTGCCATCTATGGTGGCCGTGGCGAAGGTGGTTATGACAGCAGTAAATTACAGTTGGATTACTATGGCTTATTTAGAGATCGTCAATACAGTGGTGTCGATTATATTGCTGCAGCAAACCAATTTAGTATTGGTGCAACCTCTCGCTTCTATGATGATTCATATAAAGAGCGAATGAATGTTTCATTTGGACAAATTCTATATTTGAACGGTTCAGGAACCATTAACGATACTAACGATAATAAGAACTCATCTGCATGGGCAATGGAGAGTGATTTTAACTATGATGATTACCTTTTTTATCATGGTGGTATTCAATACGACTCAAATGTAAGTGAACTTCAAGTAGCCAACAGCACGCTTGAATATCGTTTTTCAAAGGGTTATATCCAAGCAAACTATCGTTATGTAAGTAAAAACTACATCGAAAGTAATGTTAGCTTTGAAGATGACCTGGGTCTCATTACGCAGCACGGTATCTATCAAGCCGGTCTTTTAAGCGAATATAATCTAGGGAAAAACTGGGCTCTTAAAGGGCAATATTTCCACGATACAAAAGAAGATCAAATGATTGAAGCGTTAGTAGGCGTAACTTATCTAAGCGATTGTTGGTCATTCGGATTAACTTACAGCGATCAATTAATCGCTCCAAGTAATGATCCTGCGTTACCTATTGGTTCTTATGAGCCAAAATACGAAAGTAACTTAATGCTTTCTATTGCTATTCGTGGCTTAGGTAACAATACGGGAATTACATCCGGCTCTGCAAATAACGCCTTAGACTACGGTCGCCCGTTCTATCTAAATAATTAATTATATGGAAATACATGAAGAGCCAACACTCTAAGGCTCTTCATTCTCCTTACTCTTGGATGACACTATGAAAAACTGGAAATTCCCACTGATTAGCACACTTTTATTGCTGCTAACCATCAATGTGCATGCTGCTCCTGTTGAGCTTGATCGTGTTGTTGCGATCGTTGATGAGGGGGTTGTACTACAAAGCGACATTGATACCTCATTAAAAACAGTAAAAATTAACGCACAAGAAAAGGGGCAACCTCTTCCTGATGAAGCGGTCCTTCGTGAACAGGTACTAGAGAAACTCATTGTTGATACGATTCAAAGCCAGCAAGCTGAAAAAATGGGTATTCGTATTGATGATACTCGCCTTGAAGCTGCATTGAATGACATCGCAAAAGAAAACAACATGACACTGGCGCAGTTACAACAAAAAACCGCAGCTCAAGGTCTTCCTTATGCCAATTTCCGCGAACAAATTCGTAAAGAAATCGCAGCAAGTGAAGCGCGTAATGCTCAAGTACGTCGCCGTATTAATATTCTTCCTCAAGAAGTAGAGAGTCTTGCTCAGCTACTTGCAGAAGAAACTCAAGCAACAGTTCAATACAAAATCAGCCATATTCAGCTAAGAGTTGAAGATGGCGCAACTCAAGCAGATAAAGAAGCATTAGAGAAACAAGCTGAAGATCTTACAGAGCGATTAAAGCAAGGTGCTGATTTTGCGACAATGGCTTACACCTACTCTAAAGGACCAAAAGCCTTACAAGGTGGTGATTGGGGCTGGATGCGTAAAGAAGAGATGCCGACAATCTTTGCCGACCAAATTACCGGGCAAGGTAAAAACAGTATTATTGGTCCATTCCGTTCAGGCGTTGGTTTCCATATATTAAAAATTGATGATGTGAAAGGACTTGAAACGGTTGCTGTAACAGAAGTAAATGCACGTCATATTCTAATCAAAACCTCAGTAATCATGAGTGATGAAGGTGCACAGCGCCTATTAAATACAATCATCGATGATATTAAATCAGGCAAAGAAACCTTTGCAGATATGGCACAACGTTATAGCCAAGACCCAGGTTCGGCAGCAAATGATGGTGAACTAGGCTTCCAAACACCTGATTTATACGTACCAGAATTTAAACACCAAGTTGAAACTCTACCTGTAGGTCAAATTAGCGCACCATTTAAAACGGTTCACGGCTGGCATATTGCTGAAGTATTAGAGCGCCGCCAAGTTGATAGAACTGATGCTGCGATGAAAAACAAAGCATACCGTATTCTTCTTAACCGTAAATTTAATGAAGAAGCCGGAGCATGGCTGCAAGAAATCCGTGCGAGTGCTTATGTTGAAATCTTACAAGACGACGATGGTGAAGATGACAATGAATAATATTAAACGCATTGCGATCACTCCCGGCGAACCATCGGGTATTGGCCCAGATCTTGTTATTGCTATTGCTCAACAAGACTGGCCTCATCAACTTGTCATTTGTGGTAGCAAACAAGTTTTAGCAGAAAGAGCTGCGCAACTTGGTATTCAAATCCAAATTGAAGATTATAACGCTCAATTAGCAGCGACTAGTCATAAAGCGGGCACACTACTCGTAGAAGATATCGAGTTAGGCTCTAGCGTTATTGCCGGTGAACTAAATGAAGCAAATGGGCACTATGTTCTTGAAACATTGCGTCGTGCTGCACAAGGTAATATGGATGGTGAGTTTGATGCCGTCGTAACAGGCCCTGTGCACAAAGGGGTAATCAACCGAGCAGGTGTCGCTTTTAGTGGCCATACTGAATTTTTTGCTGAACAATCCAATACCCAGCAAGTTGTGATGATGCTTGCTACTGAAGGGTTACGAGTTGCGTTAGTAACGACTCACATTCCACTAGCATATGTATCAAAAGCAATTACTGCCGATCGTTTAAAACAAGTCACTCGTATTCTGCACCAAGATTTAATAACCAAGTTTGGGATTGCTAACCCATCTATTTTTGTTTGCGGATTAAATCCTCATGCAGGCGAAGATGGCTGTCTTGGTCGCGAAGAAATTGATATCATAGCACCAGCATTAAATGAATTACGTGAGCAAGAAGGTATGAACTTAATCGGTCCATTACCTGCTGATACGTTATTTCAAGATAAATACTTACAAGAAGCAGACGCGGTACTGGCGATGTATCACGATCAAGGTCTTCCTGTGCTAAAATTTAAAGGCTTCGGAAAATCCGTAAACATTACATTAGGTTTACCATTTATCCGTACGTCCGTAGACCATGGTACTGCATTGGAATTAGCTGGTACTGGAAAAGCAGATGCAGGAAGCTTTATTACCGCACTTACCCATGCAATAGAACTGGTAGAAAATAAATGAGTACAAGAAATGATGTCCATTTAGGCCATAAAGCAAGAAAACGCTTTGGTCAAAACTTCTTAAATGACCCTTATGTGATCGATGGAATCGTATCTGCAATCAACCCTCTACCAGGCCAAAACCTTGTAGAAATTGGTCCAGGTCTTGGTGCTATCACTGAGCCTGTTGGGCGTGAAGTAGATAAATTTACGGTTATTGAACTTGACCGTGACTTAGCTGAACGTTTACGTAACCACCCTGAATTGGGCAGTAAACTAACGATTCATGAAGGCGATGCAATGCGCTTTGACTTCACTCAGCTAATCAAAGAAAACAACAAACTGCGTATTTTTGGTAATCTACCATACAATATTTCTACGCCATTGATGTTCCACCTTTTTGAATTCCATAAAGACGTACAAGACATGCACTTTATGCTACAAAAAGAAGTGGTTAATCGTCTAGCAGCAGGCCCTGGTACAAAAGCATATGGTCGTTTAACGGTTATGGCTCAATACTTCTGTAAGGTTATGCCTGTACTAGAAGTGCCACCAACAGCATTTGTTCCACCACCGAAAGTTGATTCAGCAGTTGTTCGTCTTGTTCCTTACGAGACACTACCGTACCCTGCTACAAACTTAAAATGGTTAGATCGTGTTTGTCGTGAAGGCTTTAACCAACGACGTAAAACAGTTCGTAACTGTTATAAAGCATTGCTAACTAAAGAGCAGCTAGAAGAATTAGGTATTAACCCTTCTATGCGCCCTGAAAACCTAACATTAGAGCAGTTTGTTAATATGGCGAACTGGTTAGACGCAAATCATAGTGCAGAGTAAGCATTAACTGATTTCGATTGAGGTGACCTTATGGTCACCTTTTTTATATTTATCATATTTTGAGAGAATGGCATGGCAACTTACTTTGTTGGTGATATTCAAGGCTGTTTAGATGAACTGCTTTTATTATTAGAACGCGTTGAGTTTAATCGAGAAAAAGATCAACTTTGGTTAACTGGAGATTTGGTTGCAAGAGGACCTAAATCATTAGAGACCTTACGCTTTGTAAAATCATTAGGTAACGCTGCCATCACGATTCTGGGTAACCACGATCTCCACCTACTTGCTGTATCTCAAGGCATTTCACGCGTTAAAGAAAAAGACAAAACCGCTCCTATTTTTACCGCACCAGACAGTGAAGAGCTACTTACTTGGTTGCGCCATCAACCATTGCTAGCTGTTCATTCTGAATATGACATCGTAATGACTCACGCAGGCATTTCGCCTCAATGGGATATGCCAACGGCAATAGAATGCGCTCGTGAAGTTGAATTCGTATTACTGTCTGATAAATGGGTATGGTTACTCGAAAACATGTATGAAAACCACCCTGATACATGGGATGTAACATTATCAGGTATAGAGCGTTATCGTTATATCATTAATGCCTTTACTCGCATGCGTTTTTGTCACTTAGATGGACGCTTAGATATGGAGTGCAAACTGCCTCCTCAAGATATTAATAGCAATGAACTCGTGCCTTGGTTTGAATTAGAAAACCGTCTTCCCCTTTCTCACAAAGTGATTTTTGGTCATTGGGCGGCACTCATGGGACATGAAGGAAATAACGTAATAGCACTCGATACAGGCTGTGTATGGGGGGAATATATGACGATGTACCGTGTTGATGATGGGAAGTATTTTACGCAGAAGGCGATAGAACAGTAACGAAAAGAAAGAAGGACGCTACGCTCGAGGGACGAGGAAGATCAGAGACTAGGAGCTATGCGCTTCGCTAGCTAGAGACTATAAGAGCGAGGTTTCAGGTTTCAGGTTTCAGGTCTCAGGAAAATCAAAAGCGAGTAAACCTGAACCCTGCAAGCGCAGCGTCCTGAAACCTAATTTATCACAATTCTACTTATACGCGCTCTTATAGTCTCTAGTCTCTAGTCTCTAGTCTCTAGTCTCTAGTCTCTAGTTAGCGCAGCGTGTAGCCTCTTACCTTTCAAGAACCACAAACTCCATATCATACTGATTCTTTTCATCTTTCGAATATGTTTCAGAATGAGTCTGATTCCAACCCTCACCCCAATCAGGGAATTGAGTATCGCCCTTGATGTCAGCGTCAATAAAGGTCAGGTACAGCTTATCAGCATCAGCAAGACACGCTTGGTAAATTGAGCCACCACCAATAATCATAAGTTCTTCAATATCACCAACGGCTTGTTTAGCCTCTTCGATAGAAGTAACACAAGTTACGCCATCAATTTGTAAATTAGCATCACGGCTTAATACGATATTCAATCGACCCGGCAATGGACGACCAATAGATTCATAAGTCTTACGCCCCATGACAATAGGTTTACCCATAGTGCATTTTTTAAACCAAGCGAAATCAGCGGGCAAATGCCATGGCATCTGATTATCAATACCAATAATACGATTCTTTGCCATTGCGGCTATCATGCTAATTTTCACAGTTATTCCTTAATCACTATACTTAAACAATCGACTTTCTACGGTAAAACAGTAACCCGGGCATAGCAAGGCCAATTGCCAATGCGGCAACCGTAAATAAGGTCTTAATTAAATTATCAATCATCATTGCCCATAATTCCGGGGAATACCCAAGGTGATTAATTTCAACAACAGCAATCATGGCTTTAAAAGCAAAAACACCGGGTACCATTGGAATTAATGCTGCAACCGTAAATACTTTTGGGTGTGCTAAAAATCGGTGTGACCAATGAACACCAATCATACCGACGGTTGTGGCAGCACATAACGTCGCCCACTCCAATGGCACACCAAAGTGCAATAATAAAAAACGACTACCATGCCCAATCGCACCACCGATCGCGCAATATTTTAATGCTTTAACAGGCACATTAAATACCAAAGCAAAACCAACCGCAGGGATCATGGCAAAAAACATATCATTTAATAATGCGATAAATAACGCCAATCCACTACTTAAAGACAAACTATCCATTTAACCACCCCCACGCTCCAACTAAATTCATTGCACCAACAATACCAATACTGGTCGCTAAGGTAAGTAAAGTTGCGAACGTCCAACGAGCCGTTCCCATATTGACATAGCCTTTAACCATATCAGCAACGGCATTAATTAATGGGAACCCGGGAACCAACATCAAAACAGAAGAAGCCATTGCTAAAAAAGGAATATTGCCAATATGGTAGATAACGGCTTGAGAAGAAATAAGAGTGGTAACGAAGGCAGTAACGCCGAAGTTTAATAATGGATTAAAATTCCTGTGCCCAATTTCTTGGCGAACAATCATACCTAAAGCAGAAGCAATAAAAGTAACGAGAAAGACCGCCCAATCCCCACCAGCTAGGCGACTAAAACTAGCACAAGATAAACCAATCATAACCACAACTAGCCAACGGTTGTATCTTTCTGGGCTCACTTTTTCTAATTTTACTGTTGCATCGTGTCTATCAAGCAATCCTTTCTCTGACATGATGCAGATCCTTTGGATCTCTGTAACGGCTCGCATATTGATTCCACGATCAGGCGCCCTACGGGTCGTTGTCATACAACGTTCATTAATCACCGTTGTAATAACTAATGAACTCGCAGATAAAGATACTTCAACATCATCCGCCCCTACAGCAATCCCTAAGCGTCGGCTAACATCAGAGACTAAACTGCTTTCAGCCCCATGTTGTAATAACATTTGCCCCGCTTTTGCTACTAAGCGGGATATTTCTCTTTGCTTCTCATCCATGTTTATTCGCAATGATTCATTAAATAAAAATCTATTCTAATCTTTTCAACTCAGTGTTTAATGATTTAAATAAAAAAAACCGCAACAAGTGCGGTTTTTTATCATTATTATCTGCAATGAGAACAAAACAAATTAGTCACGAACATAGATAACGTGACCGTCATCTTCTTCATCGTCCCAATCATCCCAATCGTCTTCAGTAACAACGTCTTTACCAGACATTGCATCTTTGTGGTAATCATCCCACATGAAGTCAACTTTGTTCGCTGCTTTTTCTTCTTCTGTTTGGATTTCTTTTGGTAGTGTATCCATGAAATCAGCTAACTCATCACATAACTCTTGAGTACCAGTACGACTTACTGCTGCAATCTTAAAGTAACGGTCTTCCCAAGCTAATGCTTCTAGGATCTCATTGATCTTCTCGTCTGCTTCTTCTTCTAATAGAAGGTCAGTTTTGTTGAACAGTAACCAACGTGGTTTACCTGCAACTTTCTCACTGTACTGCTCTAACTCATCAATGATCGTCAGGGCATTTTGTACCGGATCACTGCCATCAATTGGAAGAATATCAATTACATGAAGCAATACACGACAACGCTCAAGGTGTTTTAAGAAACGAACACCAAGACCAGCACCATCAGCAGCACCTTCAATTAGACCTGGAATATCCGCTACAACGAAACTCTTATTACCACGAGCACGTACTACACCTAAGCTAGGAATTAAGGTTGTGAATGGGTAATCCGCTACTTTTGGTTTTGCAGCAGATACCGCACGGATAAATGTAGATTTACCCGCATTTGGTAGACCAAGCATACCAACATCTGCAAGAAGAAGAAGCTCTAAACGAAGTTCACGAACTTCACCTTTTGTTCCTAATGTCTTTTGACGTGGAGCACGGTTTACAGATGATTTAAAACGCGTGTTACCCAAGCCGTGCCAACCGCCTTTTGCGACCATTTGCTTCATACCGTGAGTCATTAGTTCTGCAACTTTCTCACCGGTATCAATATCAATCGCACGTGTACCTACTGGTACTTTAAGCGTAATGTCTTCGCCGCGTTTACCTGTACAGTTACCACCACTACCATTTTTACCACGCTCAGCGTTATAAAAACGATTAAAACGGTAATCGATTAATGTATTAAGGTTTTCATCAGCTTCTAGATAAACGTCGCCGCCATCACCGCCGTCACCACCATCAGGACCACCTTTGGCTACGAATTTTTCACGCCAAAAACTAACAACGCCGTTACCGCCGTCGCCTGCATCTACTTTAATTGTCGCTTCATCAACGAATTTCATTTTCTTCTCCGAGCTGTAGCGTTGGTACTTATTTTATTAATTAAGTACGGCTTCATTTACTGTAGACCAGAATGAGACCTTAAGATTGGATCGTCAATGATCTTTACGCTACGTATATATTAATATAGTCACTAGTTAAGTACTCTTATTATAGATGAAGAGTGTTTAACTGGTGACTATCCATAAATAAAAAGCCCCGCCAATTGGCAGGGCTTTAGAATTAACTTAAAAAGTTATTATTCAGCTTCGATAGAAACGAATTTACGGTTTTTAGGACCTTTAACTTCAAATTTCACTTTACCTTCAGATAGAGCGAAAAGAGTGTGGTCTTTACCGATGCCTACGTTAGTACCAGCGTGGAATTTAGTACCACGTTGACGAACGATGATGTTACCTGCAAGAACAGATTCGCCACCGAAACGCTTAACACCAAGACGTTTACTTTCTGAATCACGGCCGTTACGTGTAGAACCGCCAGCTTTTTTATGTGCCATTTGTTATTCTCCTTAGATTAAGCGCTGATGCCAGTAATTTTGACTTCAGTGAACCATTGACGGTGGCCCTGTTGCTTACGAGAATGCTTACGACGACGGAACTTAACGATTTTAACTTTATCGCCACGACCGTGCTGAACTACTTCCGCAGTTACTTTACCGCCAGCTACTAGAGGTGCACCAACAGTGATTTCTTCACCGTTAGCAATCATAAGAACGTTGTCGAACTCAACTGTTGCGCCAGTCTCAACGTCTAATTTTTCCAAACGAAGAGTTTGACCTTCGCTTACACGGTGTTGTTTACCACCAGATTGGAAAACAGCGTACATATTTTACTCCGCTACTTCCGCACTACCATATATTTTGTTTACTCAACAATTTTGGTGTGCGTTAAACTTGTCATCAATAGGGCGTGGATTCTACGCGAATCATTTCAATCTGACAACCCAAAAATGAAGAAAAATGATGAAAAGATCGCCGACATGCTCATTAAGCTATAAGGAGACAATTTTCGACTGTATTGCTAGGCCCATTTTAGTGTATTATTTAGTTAATCACTTATTATAATTTAGCCTGATTTAGGCCCTAACCTTGCTGGAAGAATAATGGATTTTAAAGCTATTCAAGCCCTAACGGCTGATGACATGGCAATCGTCAATGAGACCATCTTAGCTCAACTCAACTCAGATGTTGCGCTAATCAACCAACTTGGTTTTTACATTGTAAGTGGCGGTGGTAAACGTCTACGCCCTGTTCTTGCCATTTTATCTGCTAAAGCTCTTGGATACGAAGGCAGAGACCATACAATGGCAGCTGCTTTTATTGAATTTATTCATACTGCGACCCTATTGCACGATGATGTTGTTGATGAATCAGACATGCGCCGCGGTAAAGCAACGGCAAATGCCGAGTTCGGAAATGCAGCAAGTGTGCTTGTAGGTGATTTCATCTATACCCGCTCTTTCCAAATGATGACTAGCTTAGGATCCATAAAGATCCTTAGTTTAATGAGTGAAGCTGTAAATGTGATCGCCGAAGGTGAAGTCCTTCAATTAATGAACTGTAACGATCCTAATACGACTGAAGAAAGTTATATGCAAGTGATCTACTCTAAAACAGCTCGTTTATTTGAAGCTGCAACGCAGATCGGTGCGATCCTAAACGATGCCCCACAAGAAATTGAAACGGCATTACAAAATTACGGAAAGTATTTAGGTACCGCCTTCCAACTGATTGATGATGTCATGGATTACACCTCTGATGGTGAAGACATGGGTAAAAATGTAGGCGATGACCTTGCTGAAGGTAAACCAACACTGCCTCTATTACATGCCATGATGCACGGAAATAAAGAACAAAACGCAATGATCCGTGAAGCAATAGAAAATGGTAATGGTTTAGATAAACTTGATCCTATCCTTGCTTGTATGGAAGAAGTTGGCTCTCTAGAGTACACCAAACAAAAAGCAGATGAAGAAGCAGATAAAGCGATTGCTGAATTAGCCATTCTTCCTGAATCAGATTACAAAGAAGCACTGAAAGCATTAGCGCATCTAGCCGTTAAACGCAGTAAATAATCCGCAATTTTCTTTCAAACATAATAAAGGGGCAGATAGTTAAACTATCTGCCCCTTTCTCTTTCAATTAATATCTAGTATTTATTGAACAAACTCTTCGCCAATTTTGATATCGCCTCTTAGCGTATCTAGCATACTTTCTAGTGCTTCTTGTTCAAATGCACTTAGCTCACCATAAGATTGAATTTCTTCAACCCCATTTTTACCAAGTAGAATTGGTTGCGCGAAGAAACGAGCATGTTCACCGTTACCTTCTACATAAGCACATTCAACAACACCTTGCTCGCCACTTAATGCTTTTACTAGTGACAAACCAAAACGACATGCCGCTTGGCCCATAGATAGTGTTGCAGAGCCGCCACCCGCTTTAGCTTCAACCACTTCTGTTCCCGCATTTTGGATACGAGGAGTCAGCGCAGCCACTTCTTCAGCAGTAAACTCAACACCTTCAACTTGAGAAAGAAGAGGTAAGATAGTAACACCAGAGTGACCACCAATAACAGGCACACGGATCTCGCCTGGATCTTTATCTTTCAGCTCTGCTACAAACGTTTCTGAACGGATCACATCCAGTGTAGTTACACCAAATAATTTATTTTTGTCGTATACACCAGCTTTTTTAAGTACTTCCGCAGCAATCGCTACCGTTGTATTTACTGGGTTCGTAATAATACCAATACATGCTTTTGGACAAGTTACCGCAATCTTTTCAGTTAACGATTTAACAATACCGGCATTGATATTAAAAAGATCAGAACGATCCATTCCTGGTTTACGAGCTACGCCAGCTGAAATAAGTACAACATCGGCACCTTCTAGTGCTGGAGTTGGATCCTCTCCACAATATCCTTTGATTGATACTGGTGTTGGGATGTGGCTTAGATCTGCTGCTACACCCGGAGTTACAGGGGCAATATCATACAGAGCAAGATCTGATCCTGCTGGTAAACGGTTCTTAAGAAGTAATGCTAACGCTTGTCCAATGCCGCCAGCGGCACCAATAACAGCTACTTTCATGTTCGTTCTCCTTGATATGGTAGGAATATTGTTATTATTTAAAGATTTTACTTTCAGACTGAATCTGACGTTATAGTAAGGACAATGGAAATTCAACGAAGTTTTCCTCGCTTTGCGACCTTACGCAATGACATCTGATCCGTGCTACAAATTCGTTACCAATGATACCGATTAATGACTGGTAATTATTCACAAATTTGCCATTTTGACTTGGTTATAAATAAATAATTATGCGAGAATAGTAGGAATTATTGCAAAAAGAATCAAAACAGTATGCGAAATAATGAAAAACAAGAACTATTAGTTAAAGAGTTTAAAGCCATTCTTAAAGCTGAACGATTTGGCTCCCAAGGTGAAATCGTTGACGCTCTTCGTCTATCTGGCTTTGATAATATTAACCAATCCAAAGTATCACGAATGCTAACTAAGTTTGGCGCAGTGCGTACACGCAACGCAAAAATGGAAATGGTTTACTGCCTACCTGTTGAACTTGGTGTACCTACTGTTTCAAGCTCCTTACGTGAACTTGTCATGGATATTGATTACAACAATGCATTAGTTGTTATTCATACTGGCCCTGGTGCTGCGCAACTAATTGCTCGCTTACTTGACTCTTTAGGTAAAGCGGAAGGCATCTTAGGTGTTGTCGCAGGTGACGATACTATCTTTATTACACCAACCCGTAATATTGAAGTTGCTGAACTGTTTGATTCAGTTTGTGACTTATTTGAATACTCAGTTTAATCCTCAAAATTTTAAGCACTTTATGCCCTTATAAAGTGCTTTCCCCTATTTTTGCACTTCTCATTAACCACACTAAACATGCCATAAACCGCTTAAATTAGATAAAAGCTTCAACAAATAACTCTATCAATAGTTGTTTATTTCACATTTTTGATAGAATTTATTTAACATCAATTTAAACTACTTGTGTTAATTTGCTATCATTCGGACGCCATTTCTGTAACAGGAAATTTAAAACACTTTATGATGAAGTGAATAAATACTGTTTTTTATCTTATACTTTTCATTAGGTGGCGTGATAAAAAACAAAATAATAAAGGAAGGGAATAACATGGCATTACAAAATGTAATTAAAGCAACTGCTGTAGCTGCGGCAATGATGACTGCAGGTATGGGAACTGCGAGTGCCCAAGAATTCATAACTATTGGTACAGGCTCTGTAACAGGTGTTTACTACCCAACAGGCGGTGCAATCTGTAAATTAGTCAACAAAGATCGTAAAGAACACAATGTTCGTTGTTCTGTTGAATCAACAGGCGGCTCAATCTACAACGTAAATACGATCCGCTCAGGTGAGCTTGATTTTGGTATTGTACAGTCAGATTGGCAATACCACGGTTATAACGGTACTAGTAAATTTGAAGCTCAAGGTCCTTACAAAAAACTGCGTGCGATGTTCTCTCTTCATACAGAACCTTTTAACATCATAGCTCGTACTGACTCAGGCATTAACAATGTTGCTGATCTTGAAGGCAAGCGTGTAAACATTGGTAACCCAGGTTCTGGTGACCGTGCAACCATGGGAGTTGTTATGGATGCTATGGGTTGGACAAACGATAGCTTTAAGTTAGCTTCTGAACTTAAAGGTTCTGAACGTTCACAAGCTCTTTGTGATAATAAAATTGATGCATTCATCTATATGGTTGGTCACCCAAATGGCTCAATCAAAGAAGCGACAACATCTTGTGATGCAAAACTGGTTTCAGCAACTGGACCTAAAATCGATAAGATCGTAGCGGACAATCCTTACTATGCATACAGTACTGTGCCAGCAGGTATGTACCGTGGTACTACAGGTGATGTGAATAGCTTTGGTGTAGCGGCGACAATGGTAACTACATCAGATGTTTCAGATGAAGTCGCTTACAGTGTTGCAAAAGCGGTATTTGAAAACTTTGATACGTTTAAACGTTTACACCCTGCATTTGCAACGTTGAAAAAAGAAGACATGGTTAAAGCAGGTCTTTCTATCCCACTACACCCAGGTGCAGTGAAATACTATAAAGAAGTCGGCCTACTAAAATAGAAACACTTCTTTAGGTAAAAGAGGTCATATGGCCTCTTTTATCCTTCGCTCTACTTTCTGATTTTTCTATTAAATGGACAATAATAATACCAACCGTTCAATTGGTAACAACTATCTTATTATTCAATGTTCAAACTTCACTTTGAAAAAGTAAGCTAAAACAAAAAATAAATACGATGGTTATTGCGATAAACGGATTTGAAGATCAGCTTTTTTGGCCTATGCATTGGCTATATTCGGAAACCTAATACTTAATTGAAAGAGTATTAAATTCGACCATCACTAAGGAAAAGTACATGACGCAATCTTCATCGTCACAAGATGTGCAAGAAATGGTGGCCCAATCTGATACCGGGGCTCGTTCACCGCAAGGATTATCTGGCCGTATTTTATGGTTTGTTCCACTATGTTGGTCTTTATTCCAGCTTTGGTATGCCTCTCCTTTACCGTTCATTTTTGATTTCGGCATACTTAATGATACAGAAGCGCGCTCTATACACTTAGCGTTTGCTATTTTTTTAGCATTCACCGCTTACCCTGCACTCAAAAACTCACCAAGAGACCGTATTCCTACGATTGATTGGGTTCTGGCTTTATTAGGCAGTTTCGCTGCTGCTTATATCTATATTTTTTATACCGAACTTGCAGGCCGCTCTGGCGCACCAACCACATTTGATATTGTGGCTGCTGTTACCGGTATGATTTTATTACTTGAAGCAACTCGACGAGCATTAGGTCCACCACTCATGGTTGTGGCGGCAGTGTTTCTTCTATACACCTTTGCCGGTCCACACATGCCCGATGTTATTGCTCATAAAGGTGCAAGCTTAAATAAAGCGATGTCTCACTTATGGTTAACAACTGAAGGGGTATTTGGCGTTGCTTTAGGCGTATCAACCTCATTTGTTTTCTTATTTGTACTTTTTGGCGCCATGTTAGAAAAAGCAGGTGCTGGTGCTTACTTTATTAAAGTGGCTTTCTCTCTACTCGGTCATATGAAAGGTGGCCCAGCAAAAGCAGCGGTTGTTGCTTCAGGTTTATCAGGTTTAGTTTCAGGGTCTTCTATTGCCAATGTTGTAACAACTGGCACATTCACCATTCCACTAATGAAACGTGTTGGTTTCCCTGGAACAAAAGCGGGTGCCGTTGAAGTTGCAGCATCAACGAATGGTCAATTAACACCACCTATTATGGGGGCTGCGGCATTCTTAATGGTGGAGTACGTGGGTATTTCGTATGTTGAAGTAATTAAAGCGGCCTTATTACCAGCGCTTATTTCTTACATAGCATTACTTTATATTGTCCACCTTGAAGCCTGTAAAGCAGGTATGAAAGGTTTACCACGTCGCCATAATCCTACACTCGTTCAAAGTTTACTCTCTTTTACAGGAACCATTCTTGGTCTGTGTATTATTAGTGCTGCTGTCTATTACGGTATCGGTTGGACAAAAGGTGTTTTTGGTGATGCAGCAACCCCAATTGTTACGATTGCATTGCTGCTGTCTTATGTTGGCTTAATTCGTATTTCAGCTAAATATCAAGAACATGCCATGATGGCTATTGATGAAGAGTTAACAGAAGTGCCAGATCCCGGCCCAACGATCAAATCAGGTTTACATTTCTTATTGCCTATAGTGGTATTAGTGTGGTGTTTAACTGTTGAGCGATTTTCTCCTGGTCTATCTGCATTCTGGGCATCAGTATTTATGATCTTTATCTTGTTAACTCAACGACCATTAATCAGCTTTTTTACTAAAGAAGGCGATATGTTCGAAAGTGTAAAACAAGGATTTGATGATTTACTAGAAAGTCTGGTATCAGGTGCTAGAAACATGATTGGTATCGGTGTTGCAACGGCAGCTGCTGGTACGGTTGTTGGTGTAGTAACACTTACGGGTATCGGCCTTGTTATGACTGATTTCGTAGAATTTATTTCTGGCGGTAGCATCATATTAATGCTGTTATTTACTGCGGTGATCAGCTTAATTCTTGGTATGGGCTTACCAACAACAGCAAACTACATTGTTGTATCAACCCTTATGGCTCCAGTTATTGTGACATTAGGTGCTGCCCATGGATTAATCATTCCATTAATTGCAGTTCATTTATTCGTCTTTTATTTTGGTATCTTAGCGGATGATACTCCACCGGTAGGTCTTGCTGCATTTGCTGCGGCAGCCATCGCAAAATCAGATCCAATACGAACCGGTATCCAAGGGTTTACTTACGATATTCGTACTGCAATCCTGCCATTTATGTTTATTTTCAATACTCAACTATTGTTAATGGGTATTGATTCTTGGTGGCACCTAGCATTAACGGTTATTTCATCGATCATTGCGATGTTAACTTTTTCTGCAGCAACACAAGGCTGGTGGTTTACTAAAACAAAATGGTGGGAAACGGCTCTTTTATTGTTAATTACTTTCTCTTTATTCCGTCCGGGGTACTGGTGGGATCAATTGTATCCAGCAAAAGATTATCACCAAGGAATTGAGATTGCTCAAATCGCAGAAGGGCTAAATATAGGACAATCACTGGAATTACAAGTGAGTGGTGAAAACCTAGAAGGTGACATCATAAACAAAACCGTTCGTTTACCTTTTGATGAGAGAGCTATCACTGGGGAAGAACGGGTCAGTTCAATGGGGCTAATGCTATCTGAAGTCGACAACAAAATGATTGTCGATATGGTTGAGTTTGGAAGTCCTGCTGAAGCATCTGGTATTGATTTTGATTGGGAAATCAAACAAGTTGTCCTTGATGCAGATCGTCCATTAAAAGAGTGGGTATTTGTTCCAACTCTACTGCTACTTTTGGCATTAGGCTTAAATCAACGTCGCCGAGCAAAAAAGGATAACTTAGCGGCATAATTGAATGGAATCTATGGGGAGTATCATCTCCCCAAATTAGGTAATAAAAATATGTATAAACAGATCTTGGTTCCAGTAGATTTAAACGAAAAAGGGTTTGCAGATAAAGCCGTTGAATTAGCGGTTTGGCATGCAAAACAATCAAATGCAGAACTGCATCTTTTGAATGTATTACCGGGGATTCATATGTCTATGGTCTCTACATACTTTCCTAAAGATGCTGCAAAGCAAATGAAAGCTGATGTATCCGATCAATTAAACAAATTTGCTGCGAAGTTTGTTGATGAGGAAGTCGTATATAAAGTTCATGTGTCAGAAGGAAAACCTTATGTCACTATTCTTGATTACGCTGAACGCTTAGGTGCTGACCTTATTGTCATGCCGAGCCACAAACGCTCAAAGATTGATAAGGTAATGTTAGGTTCGGTGGCAAGTAAAGTTGTTGAAAACTCACCAATCAATGTCATGGTTGTAAAGCCACAAGGCTAACCATAATGAAAAGATTCAGTTCGAGACATTCATCTCGAACTGATTTTTTATTAAGATGATTTCAATGTTTTATAATCTGGTAGCTTTCTTGTTGGATCATAAATAGAAAACATCATCTCTTGTGCTTCAGGATAAAAATCACAAGGGACAAAAATAGAGCGAACCCAGTCCGATTTTGGATGGTAAAAGCTCAATTCAGCCGCATGCAACTCCAAACGAGAAGAGAAATTCTTCGCTTCCTCATTCGCATAAAACTCATCCCCAACAATCGGATGCCCAATCGATAGCATATGTACACGTAATTGATGAGAGCGCCCAGTAATCGGTAGCAACCGAACAATCGTCGTTTTCTCTTCACGTCTTACAACTTGATAGCGAGTTTGAGAAGGTTTGCCATGCTCAAAACAGACTTTCTGTTTTGGTCTATTCTCCCAATCACAAATTAAAGGTAAATCAATTTCACCTTCATCTTGCTCAATGTTTCCCCATACTCGCGCATAATAAATTTTATGCGTTAGACGGTACTGAAACTGTTTCTTTAAATGACGTTCGCTGTATTTATTCATCGCAAACAACATTAACCCTGACGTAGACATATCTAAACGATGTACAACTTGAATATCAGGGAATTCAACCTTTAAACGGCTCCACATACTATCGTAATGCTCAGGAGCTCGGCCAGGTACAGATAATAAACCAGATGGCTTGTTTACCACTAAAATAGATTCGTCTTGATAAACAATGTCTATCCACGGATCTTGAGGTGGTAAATATTCTAGCATTGCCATGCTTATACTCACTATAGGCATGCTCTCTGAAACATACCATTATTCAGAGAGCATGATGTTACTTAATTATGGCTCACTACAATTAGACGTAATGAATCTAACTGAACTTGTGCTTTACCAATATAACCAGATAGTTCGCTCATTTGAGTTTCAATTTGAGTTAACTCTTCATCACGAATATTTGGGTTGACTGCTTTCAAAGCTTGTAAACGTTCAAGCTCTGAATTAAGTGCTGCTTTCATCTCTTTTTCAGCATCAGTGCGAACGCTTTCTAAACGCTCTTCCATGCTAATTTCCGCTTTATCGATTAATCCATGGATCTCTTTTTGAACCGAATTAACCAACTTGCTCGCCATATGACGATTAACTGGACTTAGCTGACGGTTAAAGCTTTCAAATTCAACCTGAGCAGAAAGATCATTACCTTTACCATCCATCATGATACGAATAGGCGTTTTAGGTAAGAAACGAGCAATACCACTCTGTTTAGGAGCTTGCGCATCTACTACATAAACCAGTTCTAATAATAAAGTGCCTGCTGGTAATGCTTTATTCTTCAATAAAGAAACCGCTGTTGCCCCTACCCCTTCGGTTAAAACAAGATCAATACCACCTTGAATCATTGGGTGTTCCCAACTGATCAAGTTCATGTCTTCACGAGAAAGCGCTGTTTCACGGTCAAACGTAATAGTACAACCTTCATAAGGTAAACCTGGGTAGCTTGATACCAACATGTTTTCTGCTGGAGTGACAACAATGGCATTTTCACCTTTATCATCTTGGTTTAAACCAATGGTATCAAATAGGTTTAATGCAAAATTAACAAGATTTGTATCGCCGTCGGTCGCCGCAATTTGCTCTGCAATTTCTTTCGCTTTATCACCACCATTAGAATGTACTTCTAATAAACGGTCACGACCTTGCTCTAATTGTGCTTTTAGCGATTTATTTAATGCAGCCGACTCTTCAATTAATGATTCTAAGCCATCAGATTTACCTGTTGCTAAGATAGCAATAATTGCATCAGCAAATTTGTCATAAACAGCACGACCTGTTGGACACGTTTCACCAAAGGCATTCAAACCTTCATCAAACCAACGAGCAAGCAATTCTTGAGATGTACCTTGTAGATAAGGAACATGAATTTCAATATCGCGTTTTTGACCAATACGATCCAAACGACCAATACGTTGCTCAAGTAAGTCAGGGTTAAACGGTAAATCAAACATGACAAGTTGATTAGCAAACTGGAAGTTACGACCTTCAGAACCAATCTCAGAACAAATCAATACCTGTGCGCCGCCTTCTTCTTGTGCGAAGTAAGCTGCCGCTTTATCACGTTCAATAATTGACATACCTTCATGGAAAACCGTACCACGAATACCTTCACGCTCACGTAATGCTTGCTCAAGTTGTAATGCCGTTGAAGCTCGAGATGCAATAATAAGCACCTTCTCATTACGGTTTTCTTTCAGTAGCTCTAGCAACCAGTTAACACGCGGGTCAAACTGCCACCACGTCGCACTATCACCTTCAAACTCTTGGAAGATCTCTTCTGGATAAAGCATCTTCATTGCACGAGCTTCATCCGTCATGCGTCCACCCATCATGGTTGCAACACGCATAGACGTAGCATACTGAGATGGTAAAGGCATCGGCATTAAATTAAGGTTACGCTGTGGGAAACCTTTAATAGCTGCACGAGTATTACGGAATAACACACGACCCGTACCATGACGGTCCATTAAGTTATCCACTAATTCTTGGCGAGCTTGAGCTTGTTCATCTTCTGCTGCTGATGACTCAATAATTCTAAATAGCGGCTCTACATCTTGCTCAGAAAGCAGTTCAGTAATACGGTTTTTCGCATCATTTGATAGTTTTTCACCGCTCATTAATGCCGTTACTGCATCAGCCACAGGTTGATATTGACGTTCTTCTTCTACGAATGCGTCATAATCATAAAAACGATCAGGATCTAATAGACGTAAACGAGCAAAGTGACTCTCATGGCCTAATTGCTCAGGTGTCGCTGTTAGCAGTAATACTCCTGGCGTTTCTTCTGCAATCGCTTCGATAACTTGATATTCACGACTAGGCTTCGTTTGATTCCACTCTAAGTGATGTGCTTCATCTACAACTAGCAAATCCCAATCGGCTTCAACGACTTGCTCAAAACGACGCTTACTCTTACGAATAAAGTCCAAAGAACATAAAACAAATTGTGCGGTATCAAATGGATTTTCAGAATCAGCGTAAGCTTCAACACAACGCTCTTCATCAAAGATAGAAAAATGAAGGTTAAAACGACGCATCATTTCAACTAACCATTGATGTTGCAGTGTTTCAGGTACAACAATCAGTACGCGCTCTGCACGACCAGAAAGCACCTGTTGGTGAATAATCATACCCGCTTCGATAGTTTTACCTAAACCCACTTCATCGGCTAATAAAACACGTGGCGCATAACGACGACCCACTTCATGAGCAATGAATAATTGGTGAGGGATCAATCCAGCACGCATGCCACATAAACCGCGCATCGGGCTTTTGTGTTGTTCGTATTGGTTCTGAAGTGCACGGAAACGCAAAGCAAATCGATCCATACGATCAATTTGACCTGCAAATAATTTATCTTGAGGTTTATTAAAACGGATTTGATGACTCAATAACGTCTCACGAAGTACCACATTGGCTTCGTCAGTATCAACTCGAGTACCGATATAAGTTAATAAACCGCCTTCTTCAATAACGTCTTCAACATCAAGTGACCAGCCCTCATGGCTTTCAATGGTATCTCCCTTATTGAACATCACTCGGGTAACGGGTGCATCGTGTTTTGCGTATAAACGGTTTTCTTCTGATGCAGCAAAAAGTAATGATACGGTTCTGTCATCAACAGCCACTACCGTACCTAAACCTAAATCACTTTCTGTATCACTGATCCAACGTTGTCCCAAAGCAAATGACATAGTGGTAACGCACCTCAAAATTAATTTGTTTTATAAGATATGGAATGAGAATTTTTTCGAAAGCCAAGAATAGACAACCCGCAAAGGTTAAGGCTCAAAAGGGCGCTAATGTTACTGTATGAGAGCACTCAGGTCACGCCAATTTACTATAAAAATGAGTGTAGTCGATTATACGCATTTTTATAAACAAAGTTTACTTTACCGCTTGTAAATATTGCGTTAATTCTGGTGGTTTTTCTGGAGTAAATAATTCAGAAATACGCCCCTGGCTCAGCACTTTTTGCTGACAAATAAAAGCATAATGAGAAGTAAGGGCTTTTGCATCTTGTAAACTGTGCGTCACCATTAAAACGGTTAATTTTTCACTCTTTATCAACGCCTGAATTAACACAATCATTTCTTCCCTTAAGATAGGGTCAAGCGCTGAAAATGGCTCATCCAATAATAAGACAGGTTTTTGCTGAACTAAACATCGGGCTAAGGCTACACGTTGCTTTTGCCCTCCAGATAACTGCTCAGGCAGACGTTGCAGCAAATCATCAACCCCTACTTGATGAGCCGCATCATTAATTTGTTTTTTATCTTTCTCATTTAAACGTAAATTAGGCTTAATACCCAAACCAATATTCTCAGCAACAGATAAATGAGCAAAAAGGTTATGCTCTTGAAATAACATAGATAAAGGACGTTGATGAGGAGCACGTGAAAGCTGTGATTCGTTATTTATTGTAATATCACCACTTTCAGGTTCAATAAAACCTGCTAATAAGCTCAATAAGGTACTTTTACCAGCCCCACTAGGACCTAAAATAGCAACAACGCTTCCCTGCTCTACATTTAAATCGAACTCAAACAAATCAGTATAATATCGATATTTCACATCAGAAAAACGCAGCATTACTGTTTCCTTTTCTTTGATAAAAATAGCCATTCAACAACAGCAAACACACCCACACTCAATAATAAAAGACTCAATGAAATAACGGCTGCCGCTTCCATCTGATAACTGCCAAGCAATTGAAATAAATAGAGTGGTAGTGTTCTAAAATCTTGACTGCCAAACAAGGCAATCGCACTTAAATCACCAACAGACATAATAAAAGCAATGGAAAAAGCATGAGCAAAAGGTTTTCTTAATGCTTTCCATTCAATCACTCTAAACCGTGACAATCCATACAACCCTAAACTTGCACACAATAAATGATATTGTTGCGCAATATGCAGCAAAGGTTGAGCTAACGTTTTTATTACGTAAGGTAATGCCATTAATGCATTAACTAAGATGACAATCCAAATAGCAATACTAAAGACATCGGTTATATTTCTTAATAATAAAAAAAGCCCCGTACTGATCACCAACCCCGGAGTGACTAAGATCATCACACCAATCAGATCTAACTTATCTGCTAATAATCTTTTTTGTTTTAAACGTAAAGACCGAGTTGTATGTAAAAGCAGAACACCAAGAAGTAATGCAATCACAGCGGCACCAAAGGCCACAATTAAAGAGTTGATTAAAGCAGACCAAAACTCCGATGATGTAATAACAACAAATAGTTGTGAATTAAGCCCACTAAGGACAACCATAAATAAGGGCGGTAACATAAAAAGCCCTAAAAGCGTTATCCACGCTCTGTCCCACCACTTTGCTTTATTGGTATCTTGATATAGAACCACTTGTGATAACGATGCTGAATCAACAGAAACTGATTTTGAGAATCGTTGAATACACAATGATAATAATCCACATAATAACATTTGCCATAAAGCTAAAATGGCACCTGATTGCAAATCAAAATCAAACTTAATTGCTTGGTATATTGCTAACTCTATTGTTGTGGACTTAGGGCCACCACCTAGCGCCATTACGGTAGCAAAACTCGTAAAGCAAAGCATAAAGACCAACCCAGCAACATGTGGCAATTGCTGTTTTATTCTCGGCCATGCAACAAGACGATATTTGCTCCACCCCATTAATCCAAGGTGTGCAGATAACTGATGTTGTTCAATGGAAATAGAATCTAATGATTGCAGTAACAGCCGAGTTGCAAAAGGGAAATTAAAAAAAACATGAGCCAATAAAATGCCATTTAAGCCATAAATCGAAAATGGTAACGATGCGCCAAACCAAGCAAAGGCATCAGCAATTAATCCACTGTTCCCATAAATAGCTAGTAAACCAAAAACCCCCACAAGCACTGGTAATACTAATGTAGTTGCACAGAGTTTTAGCAGTAATCCACGTCCTATAAATTGACGGCGAGATAAAGCATAGGCTGTTGGTATAGCCAAACCAATACTGATTATGGTTGATAAAAATGCTTGGTATAAACTAAATTGAGTGATGTAGCGGTAATAAGGATCAGACCAAATTAGGCGTAAATCTAAACTCGGAGATTCGATTAAAAGCGCACTAATTGCACCACCAACGAAGCAGAGAATAATGGCTGCAACGATATAGCCGAATAAAGGCGTGGAATTAAATAAAGTTCGAGATTTCATGAATAAAATAAAGGAGCACTAGTGGCTCCTTATTACACCAATTAAAAAGTTAACGCATGTTGCCATTCACGGATCCAAGATTTACGCTTTTGCGCGATGTCTTCAGAGCTAAATGACAATGCTTTATTAGGTACCGTCAATGTTTCAAATCCCTTTGGTAGTTCAACTTTAGTTACTGGGTACATCCAGTTTCCTGTTGGCATCGCAGATTGAAACTCATCACTTAATATGAATGCTAAAAACTCGTCGGCAAGTTTATTGTGTTTTGTAGATTTAACTTTTGCCGCAACTTCAACTTGAGTGTAATGGCCTTCTGAAAAATTAGCGGCAGCAAATCGTTGATCTTTTTCAGCAATAATATGGTAAGCCGGCGATGTTGTATAAGATAAAACGAGATCCGACTCTCCCTCTAAAAACATACTATAAGCTTCTGACCAGCCTTTTGTTACCGTCACTGTTTTTTTAGATAGTTGCTTCCATGCTTGAGCGGCATCATCCCCATAAACAGATTTAATCCAGAGTAATAAGCCTTGCCCCGGCGTTGAAGTTCGAGGATCTTGATAAATCACTTTTAAATCGTCGCGCTGTTCAACCAACTCTTTTAGGCTCTTTGGAGGATTAGTTACTTTCTCTTTGTTGTAAACAAAAGCAAAATAACCAAAGTCATAAGGAATAAACGTTGTATCACTCCACCCATTAGGTAAATGTACCGAACTTGTATCGATTTGATGTTGAGCGAGTAACCCCGTTTTTTTCGCTTCCGCCATTAAGTTATTATCTAAACCCAATACAATATCAGCTTTAGCATTCTTTCCTTCAAGACGTAGACGATTCAAAATTGATACGCCATCATCTAATGCAACCAGCTCTAAATTACAGCCACATTTAGCTTCAAATGCCGCTTCAACTTTAGGTCCTGGGCCCCAATCCGCTGCAAATGAATCATAAGTGTATACCGTTAGTGTTTCTGACGCGGACACAGAAAAAGAAGAGATGCTTGCTAATGCAATAGCGAGAGATAGTTTTTTAACTGGAAGTGAAGTTACTGTTGTTTTCATTATGCGCTCTTTCATCCTTTTGAGCGGCACAGGCTAGAGTTGAAATACTCATAGGAGAATGTCATCTCAATTCCTACGCCAGCGTTATCTGGTTCAGGTGATACGGGTTTAAATGAACATTATCCAATCTTCATTAATCTCAGCCAAAGCTCCCCGATGAGAAGTCGTATTGTAAGTGTGAATAGCTTAATGAGCCAGAGCTTTTATTGTACAGCTATCGATGATCATAACCCCAGCGAGGTACAAGTCCTTGCTCTACACCTAAATGATCCAAAATTCTTGCTACCATAAAATCAATTAAATCTTCAATGGATTTAGGTTGATGATAAAAACCTGGGGCAGCAGGCATAATTGTCGCCCCTATTTGCGATAACTTAAGCATATTCTCTAAATGTAATGTTGAGAATGGTGCCTCTCGAACCACAAGAATCAGCTGACCTCGTTCTTTTAAAACCACATCAGCCGCTCTTTCGATTAAATTATCAGAAATACCATGAGCAATTGAGGCAACACTACCAGCTGAACATGGACAGACAATCATTTGTTTAGGTGCAGCAGAACCAGAAGCTACAGGAGAAAACCAGTCCTCTTTACCACAAACAGTTAGCTTATCTGCATTACAACCTAAGTGTTCAACTAATGCCGCTTTCATAGCATCAGGTCCACTTGGTAATTTCAAATCATGTTCTGTCGCCATTACAACTCTAGCAGCAGAAGAGATAAGAAAATACACGTGATAATCAGCAGCAAGTAAACACTCGAGCAAACGCAACCCATAAGGCGCTCCTGAAGCCCCTGTCATAGCTAACGTAATTGCTTTTTGTTTACTCATGTTAATCCACCATTTCTATATGTTTTACGGCATCACCTAAGCGTGAAAGCAATTTACCGTGAATACCTTCAAAGCCACCATTGCTCATTACCAAAATTTGATCACCAGGCTGTGCTTCGTTCACTATCATATCAACGAACGCATCAATGTTATTATGCGTGTGAGCAGGTTGAGTACATTGTTGTGCAACGTCATCAACTGACCATGCGATATTATCTGGTTGATAAAGATAAACTGAATCTGCAGCATGCAATGAAGCCGCTAATGTATCTTTATGAACGCCAAGCTTCATTGTACTTGAGCGAGGTTCTAATACGGCAATAATCTTTTTATCACCGACTTTATTACGTAGACCATTTAATGTTAGATCAATAGCTGTTGGGTGATGAGCAAAGTCATCATAAACCGTCACACCATTTACTTCGCCTTTCAACTCAAGACGACGCTTAGTATTGATAAATTTACCCAAAGCTTCACAAGCTAAATCAGGGGTAACACCCACGTGGCGAGCAGAAGCAACGACCATAAGCGCGTTACTTACGTTGTGATCGCCAACTAAGTCCCAATTAACTTGCCCAACGTTTTCACCTTCAAAATAGACATCAAACTGACTACCATCTTTTTGAAGTTTGATGGCTTTCCATTGACCGTCTTCACCAGTGAACTCTAATTCACTCCAGCAGCCTTGCTCTAATACTTGCTCTAAAGGTTTATCTTGCTTAGGTGCAAAAATACGACCAGTACTTGGCACCGTTCTGATTAAGTGATGGAATTGACGCTGAATTGCAGCCAAATCATCAAAAATATCGGCATGGTCAAACTCAAGGTTGTTTAATACAAGCGTACGAGGACGGTAATGAACAAACTTTGAACGCTTATCAAAAAAAGCACTGTCATATTCATCTGCTTCAACAACAAAGAACATGCTTTCACCTAAGCGAGCTGACTCACCAAAATTGCCTAATACACCGCCAACTAAGAAGCCTGGCTTATAACCACACTCTTCTAGTACCCAAGCTAACATACTTGATGTTGTTGTTTTACCGTGTGTACCAGCAACCGCCATCACCCAACGATCTTGCAGTAAAAACTCTTGTAACCACTGAGGACCAGATGTGTATTTAAGATTTTTATCTAATACATATTCAACACATGGATTTCCACGACTCATGGCATTACCAATGACGACTAAATCAGGTGCAGGGTCTAATTGGCTTGGATCAAAGCCTTCAATAATCTCAATGCCTTGAGACTCTAATAATGTGCTCATTGGTGGATAAACGTTAGCATCACAACCAGTTACTTTATGTCCGAGTTGACGTGCTAGTGTTGCAGCGCCACCCATGAATGTTCCACAAATTCCAAGGATATGAATATGCATAATAAAAACCGTCTTATATTAAATTAAGTGAGCAACTTTTATACAAAGTTACTTCAATACTCTTAAAAAGTTCTATGCTATAGAATGAATTACAGCAAACAGTAACACAACTATTATAAAAATAAATCAGTACCTGACCCGACTTCGCGTTGATATCTAATAACAGAGAATTAAAGGAATAACTATGTCTGAAATAAGAACTTTAGGTGAGTTCATTGTTGCGAAACAACATGACTTCCCTCATGCCAGTGGAGAACTCTCTTCATTAATCGGTTCCATAAAATTAGCCGCCAAAATTGTAAACCGTGAAATTAATAAAGCAGGTTTAGTTGATATCACTGGTGCCTCTGGTGAAGAGAATATTCAAGGTGAACAACAACAAAAATTAGATGTTTACGCCAACGATAAGTTTAAAGCAGCACTTGAAGCTCGTGACCAAGTTTGTGGTGTTGCTAGTGAAGAAGAAGATGAAGCGGTTGCTTTCAATAAAGAGCTCAACCAAAATGCAAAATACGTTGTGTTGATGGATCCATTGGATGGGTCTTCAAACATTGATGTGAATGTTTCTGTTGGTACTATCTTTTCTATTTACCGCCGAATTTCACCAATAGGAACACCCGCCACTGAAGAAGACTTCCTACAACCGGGACACAAACAAGTCGCTGCTGGTTACATTATTTATGGCTCATCAACCATGCTTGTTTATACAACAGGGAATGGTGTTCATGGTTTTACTTACGACCCTTCACTTGGAGTTTTCTGCTTATCCCACGAAAATATGCAAGTCCCAAAAGATGGCAACATCTATTCAATAAATGAAGGTAACTACATTCGCTTTCCTGAAGGCATTAAGCAATACCTTAAATTTTGCCAAGAAAGTAAACCTGAAGATAATCGTCCCTATACCTCTCGATATATCGGTTCTTTAGTTGCAGATTTCCATAGAAACCTTTTAAAAGGTGGTATTTATCTATACCCAAGCACTCAAGCCTACCCCAATGGAAAATTAAGATTACTTTATGAATGCAATCCTATGGCAATGTTAATTGAGGAAGCGGGTGGTAAAGCGACAGATGGTGAACAGCGTATCTTAGATATAAAACCAAGTGAACTGCATCAACGGGTGCCTTTCTTTGTTGGTTCAACAAATATGGTCGATAAGGTTCATGCGTTTTTAGATGAATGGCGAGACTAATTAATAAATTAAAACAGTAAGTTATAATGTACAGATACAAAAAAACCGAGTCCTAAGACTCGGTTTTTTCTTAAAGCTTATTCTGATTACTCAGCGTCTGCTTCTACTTCTGGGCGATCTACAAGCTCAATGTATGCCATTGGAGCTTTGTCACCTGCACGGAAACCGCACTTCAGAATACGAGTGTAACCACCAGCACGTTGTGCAAAGCGTGGACCTAACTCGGTGAATAGTTTTGCTACAACTTCGTTATCACGAGTGCGAGCAAATGCTAGACGACGGTTAGCAACACTGTCAGTCTTAGCTAATGTAATCAAAGGCTCAACTACGCGACGTAGCTCTTTTGCTTTTGGCAAAGTCGTCTTGATAATTTCGTGACGAACTAATGAGCTAGCCATGTTGCTAAACATCGCTTTGCGATGGCTGCTGTTGCGGTTGAGTTGACGACCACTCTTACGATGGCGCATGACCTAATCCTTCTAACTAGATAATTAGTGAACTGATTAATCTTCAGCGATAGACGCTGGTGGCCAGTTCTCTAGGCGCATACCTAAAGAAAGTCCACGTGAAGCTAGAACATCTTTAATTTCAGTTAAAGATTTCTTACCAAGGTTTGGAGTCTTAAGTAACTCAACCTCAGTGCGCTGCACCAGATCACCAATGTAGTGAATCGCTTCTGCTTTCAAACAGTTAGCAGAGCGAACCGTTAGTTCAAGATCGTCTACAGGACGCAGTAGGATCGGATCGAACTCTGGCTTCTCTTCTTTTTCTTCAGGAACACGTACATCACGAAGATCTACGAATGCATCCAGTTGCTCAGCTAAAATTGTAGCTGCACGACGGATAGCTTCCTCAGGATCAAGCGTACCATTTGTTTCCATATCGATAACAAGTTTGTCTAAGTCAGTACGTTGCTCAACACGTGCCGCTTCAACCGCGTAAGAAATTTTATCTACTGGGCTGTAAGTTGCATCGACAAGCAGACGACCAATTGGACGCTCATCTTCTTCAGTATGGATACGAGCTGTTGATGGTACGTAGCCGCGACCACGCTCTACCTTGATTCTCATGCTGATTTCAGCATTGTCATCAGTCAAGTGGCAGATTACGTGCTCTGGGTTCGCAATCTCAACATCACCATCATGGGTGATGTCACCTGCAACAACAGGGCCTGCACCAGACTTGTTAAGAGTAATGATAACTTCATCTTTACCCTCAACCTTAACGGCTAGGCCTTTAAGGTTCAGAAGGATTTCAAGGATATCTTCCTGAACACCTTCTTTGGTGCTGTACTCGTGTAATACGCCTTCGATTTCCACTTCAGTTACGGCACAACCCGGCATTGAAGATAGTAAAATACGACGTAGAGCGTTACCTAGAGTGTGGCCGAAACCACGCTCTAACGGCTCAAGAGTTACTTTTGCATGAGTCGTGCTGACTTGTTCAATGTCAACAAGACGTGGCTTTAGAAATTCTGTTACAGAACCCTGCATTGTGTCCTCTCTTTATTTAAGCCTTACTTAGAGTAAAGCTCGACGATCAAGTGTTCGTTGATGTCGGCAGACAAATCAGAACGTTCTGGAAGACGCTTAAACGTACCTTCCATTTTGCCAGCATCTACTTCAATCCAAGTTGGTTTTTCGCGTTGTTCAGCAACTTCTAGAGCAGCTTTAATACGTGATTGCTGTTTAGCTTTTTCACGGATTGAAACAACGTCGTTAGCCGCAACTTTGAAAGAAGGAACGTTAACAACTTTACCATTAACTAGGATAGACTTATGGCTAACTAGTTGGCGAGATTCAGCACGAGTTGCGCCAAAGCCCATACGGTAAACTACGTTATCTAGACGACCTTCAAGAAGCTGAAGCAGGTTTTCACCTGTGTTGCCTTTAAGGCGAGCAGCATCTTTATAGTAGTTACGGAATTGTTTTTCTAGAACGCCGTACATACGACGAACTTTTTGCTTCTCACGAAGCTGAACGCCATATTCAGATAGACGACCGCGACGAGCGCCGTGTACACCTGGAGCGTTATCAATTTTACACTTGGTATCGATCGCACGTACACCAGATTTAAGGAATAAATCTGTGCCTTCGCGACGGCTAAGCTTCAGCTTAGGACCCAAATATCTTGCCATGTTCTTTCTCCAATATTCCTAGAAACGAAACTTAAACGCGACGTTTCTTAGGTGGACGACAACCGTTATGAGGGATCGGAGTAGCATCAACGATGTTTGTGATGCGGTATCCAGCAGCGTTTAATGCACGGATAGTTGACTCACGACCAGGACCAGGGCCCTTAACCATAACTTCTAGGTTCTTAACGCCATATTCTTTGGCCATTTCACCACAACGCTCAGCAGCAACTTGTGCAGCAAACGGAGTAGATTTACGAGAACCACGGAAACCAGAACCACCTGCAGTAGCCCAAGCTAGTGCGTTACCTTGACGGTCAGTAATGGTTACGATTGTGTTGTTGAAAGAAGCATGGATGTGCGCTACGCCATCCGCTACTTGCTTGCGAACGCGCTTACGAGCGCGAGTAGGTTGTTTTGCCATTGTACTCTCTACCTTATCCGATTATTTTTTGATCGGCTTGCGCGGACCTTTACGGGTACGTGCGTTGGTTTTAGTACGCTGTCCACGTAACGGTAGACTGCGACGGTGACGAAGACCACGATAACAACCAAGGTCCATAAGACGCTTAATGTTCATCGATACTTCACGACGTAGGTCGCCTTCTACAGTGTATTTGGCAACACCATCACGCAGAATATCAATCTGCTCATCATTCAGTTCACTGATCTTAACATCTTCAGCAATACCCACTTCAGCTAGGATAGCTTGAGAGCGAGTTTTACCGATGCCGTAGATCGCTGTTAAAGCGATTACAGCGTGTTTATGATCAGGAATGTTAATGCCTGCTATACGGGCCACTATTCACTCCTAGTACTTTTTCTTAAGAAGAGCCGCAACAAAGCCCGTTGAGGATACGTTGCGACTATAACTACTTCTTTTGCACACAAAAGGTAGGCCGAGAATAATACTCGGCCTAACTTAATATATCAAGTAAAAATTTCTGCTAATTAACCTTGGCGTTGCTTATGCTTTGGTTCAACGCAAATTACACGCACAACACCGTTGCGCTTAATAACTTTACAGTTGCGGCAGATTTTTTTAACGGAAGCACGAACTTTCATTGCTAAACTCCGTAAAATTGGAATCTGAAATTAACGGCCGTAGCCTTTCAGATTAGCCTTCTTCAACACGGACTCATACTGTTGAGACATCAGATGAGTCTGAACCTGTGCCATAAAGTCCATGATAACAACAACTACGATTAGTAGGGAAGTACCGCCAAAATAGAAGCGTACGTTCCAAGCGATCATCATAAACTCGGGAATCAGACAGATAAAGGTAATGTACATCGCACCAGCTAAGGTTAGACGTGTCATAACTTTATCAATATATTTCGTAGTCTGTTCACCTGGGCGGATTCCGGGTACGAATGCACCAGACTTCTTCAAGTTATCAGCTGTTTCACGCGGGTTAAACACCAACGCAGTATAGAAGAAACAGAAGAAGATAATTGCTGCTGCATAAAGCATTACGTATAACGGTTGACCTGGACTTAATGCCATTGAAACATCAGTTAACCAACCGAATGTTCCTTCACCGTTACCACCAAACCACTGAGCCAATGTCCCAGGGAATAGTATAATACTTGATGCAAAAATTGCAGGAATCACACCAGCCATATTAATTTTAAGTGGCAAGTGAGTACTTTGAGCTGCAAATACCTTACGGCCTTGCTGACGTTTCGCATAGTTAACGACGATACGACGTTGACCACGCTCCATGAACACTACAAAGTAGATAACTGCAAATGAGATCACTGCAATTAGTAATAGAAGAAGCACGTGCAGTTCACCTTGACGCGCCTGCTGGATCGTTTCACCGATAGCTGGTGGTAAACCTGCAACGATACCTGTGAAAATAATCAAAGATATACCGTTACCGATGCCACGCTCAGTAATTTGTTCACCTAACCACATTAAGAACATGGTACCAGTTACTAAACTTACTGTAGCTGTCAGATAGAACATCATGTCAGGGTTAGCAACTAACCCTGGAATCATGCTTGGTAGACCGGTTGCAATACCAATTGCTTGGAATGTAGCCAGCACCAAGGTGCCATAACGTGTGTACTGATTAATCTTACGACGACCAGACTCACCTTCTTTTTTCAATTCAGCTAGAGGTGGATGAACAACTGTTAACAGTTGAACAACGATAGATGCCGAAATGTACGGCATAATACCTAGAGCTAGAATTGAGGCACGCGACAGTGCACCACCAGAGAACATGTTAAACAGTTCAATGATGGTACCCTGCTGCTGTTCGAAAAGATCAGCAAGGACAGCAGCGTCAATCCCAGGAATTGGCACAAATGAGCCTGCTCGGAACACTAAAAGCGCACCTATAACAAATAACAGACGCGATTTCAGTTCAGCTAGGCCGCTCTGAGCACTATTTACTTCTTTTCCTGGTTTCTTTGCCATTGTACCTCATCCTTCGAGGATTATTCCTCGATCTTACCGCCTGCAGCTTCGATCGCAGCTTTAGCGCCTTTCGTTACGCGTAGACCTTTAACAGTTACAGCAGTAGCGATTTCACCAGAAAGTACAACTTTCGCGAACTCAATGTTCTTAGTGATTACGTTAGCAGCTTTAAGGCTGTTTAGATCGATTACGTTACCTTCAACTTTAGCAAGTTCGCTTAGACGAACTTCTGCAGTTACTAGGCTCTTACGTGAAGTAAAGCCAAATTTAGGTAGACGTTGTTTTAGAGGCATTTGACCGCCTTCAAAACCAGCGCGAACTTTACCGCCAGAACGTGATTTTTGGCCTTTGTGACCACGGCCACCAGTTTTACCTAGGCCAGAACCGATACCACGACCTACACGCTTCTTAGAAGGTTTAGAGCCAGCAGCCGGTGATAGAGTATTCAAACGCATTCTGATTACTCCTCAACTTTAACCATGTAGTAAACTTTGTTGATCATGCCGCGAGTACACGGTGTATCTTCAACTTCTACTGTATGGTTGATGCGACGAAGACCTAGACCTTTAAGGCACAAGATGTGCTTAGGTAGGCGACCGATTGAGCTTTTAGTCTGAGTTACTTTGATAGTTTTAGACATGGTTCTTACTCCGAAATAGATTCAACAGTTAGACCACGCTTAGCAGCTACCATCTCAGGTGACTTAACGCTACTTAGACCAGCGATCGTTGCGCGAACAACGTTGATTGGGTTAGTAGAGCCGTAAGCTTTAGCTAGTACGTTGCGGACACCCACAACTTCTAGTACTGCACGCATCGCACCACCAGCGATGATACCAGTACCTTCTGCAGCTGGTTGCATGTACACTTTAGAACCAGTGTGGCGACCTTTAACAGCGTGGTGAAGAGTACCTTCGTTAAGTGCAATCGTAAACATGTTACGACGTGCTTTTTCCATTGATTTTTGAATCGCAGCAGGTACTTCACGAGCTTTGCCGTAACCGAAACCTACGCGACCGTTACCGTCACCAACAACTGTTAGTGCAGTAAAACTAAAGATTCGACCACCTTTAACCGTTTTAGAAACACGGTTAACAGCAATTAGCTTTTCGTTCAAATCTGTAGCTTGTTGTTGTTCTTTAGCCATCTTCCAACCCTACCTTAGAATTTCAGACCAGCTTCGCGAGCAGATTCTGCTAGCGCCGCTACTCGGCCGTGGTATTGGAAACCAGAACGATCGAAAGCAACATTAGTAATGCCTTTTTCGATAGCGCGCTCAGCAATTAGTTTACCAATTGCTTCAGCAGCAGCTTTGTTGCTAGTGTTTCCAAGTTGCTCACGGATTGCCTTTTCTACAGTAGAAGCGGCAGCGATAACCTCTGAGCCGTTTGGTGCGATTACCTGAGCGTACGTATGACGCGGAGTACGGTGTACTACAAGGCGAGTTGCACACAGTTCAGCGATCTTACGACGTGCACGTGTAGCACGACGGATGCGAGATGCTTTCTTATCCATAGTGATACCCTACTTCTTCTTAGCTTCTTTAGTACGCACGATTTCATCGGCGTAACGAACACCTTTACCTTTGTAAGGTTCAGGCTGACGGTATGAACGAAGGTCCGCAGCAACTTGACCAACTAATTGCTTATCACAACCAGTTACAACGATCTCAGTTTGAGTTGGACACTCAGCTTTAATACCTTCTGGTAGAGCGTGCTCTACTGGGTGTGAGAAGCCAAGAGTTAGGCCTACAGCGTTGCCTTTCATAGCAGCACGGTAACCTACACCTTTAAGAATTAGCTTCTTAGTAAAGCCTTCATTTACACCGATAACCATATTGTTTACTAGTGCACGAGCTGTACCAGCTTGAGCCCAAGCATTGGCAACGCCTTCGCGTGGACCAAATACAATAGTGTTATCTTCTTGTGAAACAACTACAGCGTCGTTAAGAACGCGAGTTAGTTCACCTTTACCACCTTTGATAGTGATTTCCTGGCCGTTCAGTTTCACTTCTACGCCAGCAGGAATTACTACAGGTGCTTTAGCAACACGAGACATATCCTACTCCTATTAAGCTACGTAGCAGATGATTTCGCCACCAAGACCAGCTTTACGCGCAGCGCGGTCAGACATAAGGCCTTTTGATGTAGAAACAACAGCAATACCAAGACCACCCATTACAGATGGTAACGCGTCGTTCTTCTTGTAAACACGAAGACCTGGACGAGAAACACGTTGGATTTGCTCGATAACTGGTTTAGCTTGGAAATACTTTAAAGTGATTTCTAGCTCAGGTTTGATGTCGCCTTCAACAGCGAAATCAGCGATGTAGCCTTCAGCTTTAAGTAGTGCAGCGATTGCAACTTTAAGCTTTGAAGAAGGCATTTTAACAGCAACTTTGTTTGCTGATTGACCGTTGCGAACGCGGGTCAGCATATCCGAAATCGGATCTTGCATGCTCATAAGATTTACTCCAAATGATTAAGTGGCAATTACCAGCTAGCCTTACGAAGACCCGGAATCTCGCCTTTCATGCAAGCTTCACGAACCTTAATACGGCTTAAACCGAACTTACGTAGGTAACCGTGTGGACGACCAGTTTGGTTGCAACGATTACGCTGACGTGATGCACTTGAATCACGAGGTAGAGCTTGCAGTTTAAGAACTGCATCCCAACGCTCTTCTTCAGAAGCATTTACATCGCTAATTAGAACTTTTAACGCAGCGCGCTTTTCAGCGAACTTAGCTACAAGTTTCGCACGTTTAGCTTCACGTGCTTTCATTGATTGTTTAGCCATAACAGTAACCCTTCACCTTACTTACGGAATGGGAAGTTAAAGGCAGCCAGCAGAGCTCGGCCTTCCGCATCTGTATTCGCAGACGTCGTGATAGTAATATCAAGACCGCGTACACGATCAACTTTATCATAGTCGATCTCAGGGAAGATGATTTGCTCGCGAACGCCCATGCTGTAGTTACCGCGACCGTCAAAAGACTTCGCGCTAACACCACGGAAATCACGTACTCGTGGAAGTGCAATAGAGATTAAACGCTCTAAGAATTCCCACATACGTTCGCCACGCAGGGTTACTTTACAACCGATTGGGTAGCCTTCACGGATTTTGAAACCAGCTACAGATTTACGCGCTTTAGTAATCAATGGTTTTTGACCAGAGATAATTGCCATATCGGCAGCTGCGTTTTCTAGTAGTTTCTTATCGTTGATTGCTTCACCAACACCCATGTTTAGGGTGATCTTTTCAACCCTAGGGACTTGCATGACGCTTGTGTAGCTGAACTCTTTGGTAAGCTCAGCGACTACAGACGACTTGTAGTAATCATGCAGTTTCGCCATAGTAGAACTCCAAATTACTTAATTGTTTCACCGTTAGATTTGAAGAAACGCACTTTTTTGCCTTCTTCAAAACGGAAACCGATACGGTCCGCTTTACCAGTTGCTTCGTTGTAGATTGCGATGTTAGAAGCATCAATAGCTGCTTCTTTCTCAACAATACCGCCTTGTTGACCAAGAGCCGGTACAGGCTTTTGGTGCTTCTTAACAAGGTTGATACCTTCAACGATAACTTTACCAGTTTCAAGAACCTTAGTTACTTTACCTTTCTTGCCTTTATCTTTACCGACAAGAACGATTACTTCGTCATTACGACGGATTTTAGCTGCCATTTTGTGCCGCTCCTTACAGAACTTCTGGTGCTAGTGAAACGATTTTCATGAATTTCGCATTACGAAGTTCACGAGTCACTGGACCAAAGATACGTGTACCGACTGGTTGCTCAGTAGTGTCATTCAACAATACGCAAGCATTACGGTCGAAGCGAATGATAGAACCGTCTGGGCGACGAACGCCTTTACGGGTGCGCACTACTACCGCCTTCAGAACATCACCTTTTTTAACTTTACCGCGAGGAATTGCTTCCTTAACAGTAACTTTGATGATATCTCCGATATGTGCATAACGGCGGTGAGAGCCACCCAGAACCTTAATACACATTACCTTGCGCGCACCAGAGTTATCTGCAGCGTCAAGTGTACTTTGCATTTGGATCATTGTTAGTGCTCCGCTAAATATTTAAAACTAGACCCATCACGGGTCGGGCTGCCTCTTTAAAAGGGATGGGGATTGTATCACCATTTTTTAAATAAAGGTAGTCAAAAAATAAACGGCCCCAAAAAAAATTCGGAGCCGCTTAAAGTCGCTATAGAATCAACAAATTAAGCTTTTGCTTTTTCTACAATGTTTACCAATGTCCAAGACTTAGTCTTAGATAGTGGACGACATTCACGAATCTCAACTGTGTCGCCTAGGCCACATTCGTTGTTTTCATCATGTGCGTGAAGCTTAGTCGTGCGCTTGATGTATTTACCGTAGATCGGGTGTTTCACCATGCGTTCAATAGCAACAACAATAGACTTGTCCATTTTGTCGCTAATTACACGACCTTGCATAGTACGAATTTTCTCGCTCATTATGCGCCAGCCTTCTCATTCAGTAAAGTTTTAACACGTGCGATATCACGACGTACAGCTTTCAGAGTGTGAGTTTGCTGTAGTTGACCAGTCGCAGCTTGCATGCGCAAGTTGAACTGTTCACGTAGCAAATTCAGAAGCTCTTCATTTAGCTCTTCAACGTTTTTCTCGCGTAGATCTTGTGCTTTCATCACATCACCTGCTTAGTTACAAAAGTAGTTTTGATAGGCAGTTTACGTGCCGCTAGGCGGAACGCTTCACGTGCCAACTCTTCAGGTACGCCGTTCATTTCGTACATAACCTTTCCAGGTTGGATTTGGGCTACCCAGTACTCAACGTTACCTTTACCCTTACCTTGACGAACTTCAAGCGGTTTTTCTGTGATAGGTTTGTCTGGGAACACACGGATCCAGATTTGACCTTGACGCTTAATGTGACGCGTCATAGCACGACGAGCCGCTTCAATCTGACGAGCAGTTAGACGACCACGGCCTACAGCTTTAAGACCGAAGTCGCCGAAGCTTACTTCAGTACCTTTAGCAAGACCACGGTTACGACCAGTCATAACCTTACGGAACTTAGTACGTTTTGGTTGTAGCATCAGTCGGCTCCTTACTTACGGCTTCTGCGCTGCTTCTTAGGCTTGTCAGCCTTAGGCTCTACTGCGTTAGCAGCTGGCATACCGCCTAGAACTTCACCTTTGAAGATCCAAACTTTAACGCCGATCACACCGTATTGAGTGTGAGCCGAAGAAGTTGCGTAATCAATGTCAGCACGTAGAGTATGTAGAGGCACACGACCTTCACGGTACCACTCAGAACGTGCAATTTCAGCGCCGCCTAGACGACCGCTTACTTCCACTTTGATGCCTTTAGCGCCAAGACGCATTGCATTTTGTACAGCACGCTTCATAGCACGACGGAACATAACACGACGCTCAAGTTGAGACGCGATGCTATCAGCAACTAGCTGACCGTCAAGCTCAGGTTTACGTACTTCAGCAATGTTAATTTGCGCTGGAACACCTGCGATTTTTGCTACGCCTGCGCGTAGTTTCTCTACGTCTTCACCTTTCTTACCGATTACAACGCCTGGACGAGCAGTGTGAATAGTCACACGGATGCTCTTAGCAGGACGCTCGATAACGATGCGTGATAGAGATGCTTTTTTCAGTTCTTTAGTAAGATACTGACGTACCTTGAAGTCGCCGTCTAGGTTGTCAGCGAACTCTTGGCTACTAGCAAACCATGTAGCATTCCAAGGCTTAACGATGCCAAGACGAATACCATTAGGATGTACTTTTTGACCCATTTGCTTAATCTCCTAGTCTTTAACGATCAGCTACAACGATAGTGATGTGGCTTGAACGCTTCAAGATGCGATCTGCACGACCTTTAGCACGAGGCATAATACGCTTCATGATAGGGCCTTCATCTACGAAGATTTTAGCGACATTTAGATCGTCGATATCTGCACCTTCGTTGTGTTCAGCGTTTGCGATTGCAGACTCAAGAACTTTCTTCACTAATACAGCAGCTTTTTTGTTGCTGAAAGTTAGGATTTCTAGAGCTTGGTCTACAGATTTACCACGTACTTGGTCCGCAACTAGGCGAGCTTTCTGTGGTGAAATACCGGCAAAACGATGTTTAGCAATAGCTTCCATATTCTACCTCTTAACGCTTTTTCGCTTTCTTATCAGCAGCGTGGCCGCGATAAGTACGTGTAGGTGCAAATTCGCCCAACTTGTGACCGATCATGTCTTCTGTTACGAAAACTGGTACATGTTGGCGACCATTATGGACAGCGATGGTCAAGTTGATCATTGTTGGAATGATCATTGAACGACGGGACCAAGTCTTAACAGGCTTTTTGTCTCCGCTTTCCACCGCTTTCTCTACCTTCTTCAGCAAGTGTAGGTCAATAAAAGGACCTTTCTTGAGAGAACGTGGCATGGCGATTCCTCTTTATAGATTATTTGTTACGACGACGTACAATGTACTTGTCAGTAGATTTGTTCTTACGAGTCTTGAAGCCTTTAGTTGGCATACCCCATGGTGATACTGGGTGACGACCGCCTGATGTACGACCTTCACCACCACCGTGTGGGTGATCAACTGGGTTCATTGCAACACCGCGAACTGTTGGACGAACACCGCGCCAGCGTGTAGCACCAGCTTTACCTAGCTCACGTAGCATGTGTTCAGAGTTACCAACTTCACCGATAGTCGCACGACCTTCAGAAAGAACTTTACGCATCTCACCAGAACGTAGACGTAATGTAACGTAAGCGCCATCACGTGCAATGATCTGTGCATAAGCACCAGCAGAACGTGCGATTTGCGCGCCCTTACCAGGTTTTAATTCAACACAGTGAACAGTAGAACCTACTGGGATGTTGCGCAATGGTAAGCAGTTACCTGCTTTGATTGGCGCATCAACACCTGATTGTACTGTATCGCCAGCTTGAATGCCTTTTGGTGCGATAATGTAACGACGCTCACCGTCTGCGAACAGAACTAGTGCAATGTTTGCACTACGGTTTGGATCGTATTCTAAACGTTCAACAACAGCTGGAATGCCATCTTTTGTACGTTTAAAGTCAATTAGACGGTAGTGTTGCTTGTGACCACCACCAACGTGACGTACTGTGATACGACCGTTATTGTTACGACCACCGTTCTTAGAGTTTTTCTCTAGAAGTGGTGCGTATGGTTTACCCTTGTGTAGGTCAGCGTTAACGATTTTAACAACGTGACGACGACCAGGGGAAGTCGGCTTACATTTAACAATAGCCATTTTTAACTACTCCTGTTATTCCGCGCCGCCAACGAAGTCTAAGTCTTGACCTTCTTTCAAGATTACGTACGCTTTTTTCACGTCAGAACGACGGCCTTGGCGTAAACCTTGACGTTTAGTTTTACCCTTAGTGATAAGAGTATTTACAGACTTAACTTCAACTTCAAACAACTTTTCTACAGCTGCTTTAATCTCTTTTTTAGTTGCATTAATTGCTACTTTGAAAACAATAGTGTTATTGCCTTCAGCAGCCATTGTTGCTTTTTCAGAGATTAGTGGGCCACGTAGAACTTTTAGTAGACGCTCTTCATTGATCATGCCAGCATCTCCTCAACTTGCTTAACTGCAGCTGCAGTCATTAGAACCTTGTCGAATGCAACTAGAGATACTGGATCAATACCAGCAACGTCACGTGCGTCAACTTTGTATAGGTTACGAGCAGCTAAGAATAGATTCTCGTCTACTTCGCCAGTTACGATAAGAACATCGTTAAGCTCAAGCTCTTTAAGCTTAGCAACTAGCTCTTTAGTTTTTGGTGCTTCAACTGAGAAGTTGTCTACAACGATCAGACGATCTTGACGAACTAACTCAGAAAGAATGCTCTTAAGAGCACCACGGTACATTTTTTTGTTTACTTTTTGGCTGTGATCTTGTGGTTTCGCAGCAAAAGTAACACCACCTGTACGCCAGATTGGGCTACGAATAGTACCCGCACGAGCTCGGCCTGTACCTTTTTGACGCCATGGCTTAGCGCCACCGCCAGATACTTCTGAACGTGTTTTTTGAGCACGAGTGCCTTGACGAGCACCTGCTGCATATGCAACAACTACTTGGTGTACAAGAGCTTCGTTAAACTCACGTCCGAAAGTAGTTTCGGAAACAGTTAGTGCATCAGCACCTTTAACCATTAATTCCATTACTTACTCCTAAGACGTTATGCTTTAACAGCTGGTTTAACGATCACGTTGCCACCTGTTGAGCCTGGTACTGCACCTTTAATAAGAAGCAGATTGCGCTCAGCGTCAACACGTACGATCTCTAGGTTTTGAGTCGTAACACGCTCAGCACCCATGTGACCTGCCATTTTTTTGCCTTTGAATACGCGACCTGGAGTTTGACATTGGCCAATTGAACCCGGTGCACGGTGAGACAAAGAGTTACCGTGAGTCATATCTTGAGTACGGAAGTTCCAACGCTTAACAGCGCCTTGGAAGCCCTTACCTTTAGATGTACCAGTAACGTCTACTTTTTTGATTTCGTTGAAAACTTCAACAGTTAGCTCAGCGCCTACTGCGAATTCTTCACCGTTTTCTAAACGGAATTCCCAAAGACCACGACCTGCTTCAACACCTGCTTTCGCAAAGTGACCAGCTTCAGGTTTAGATACGCGGTTAGCTTTCTTAGAACCACAAGTAACTTGGATTGCATTGTAGCCATCAGTTTCAACAGTTTTCACTTGAGAAACACGGTTAGCTTCAACTTCAACAACAGTTACTGGGATAGAAACGCCTTCTTCGGTAAAGATGCGGGTCATGCCCACTTTACGACCGACTAGACCAATCATAATAATCTCCCCTTAACCTAGGCTAATTTGAACATCAACGCCAGCAGCAAGGTCTAAACGCATTAGTGCGTCAACAGTTTTATCTGTTGGCTCAACAATGTCGATTAAACGCTTGTGAGTACGGATTTCGTACTGGTCACGTGCGTCTTTGTTAACGTGAGGAGAAGTAAGAACAGTAAAACGCTCTTTACGAGTAGGTAGTGGAATAGGACCACGAACCTGAGCGCCAGTGCGCTTAGCTGTTTCAACGATCTCCGCTGTAGACTGATCGATTAGTTTATAATCGAATGCCTTTAGGCGGATACGAATACGTTGGTTCTGCATGAGACAGAGCTCCAATAATAAATACACAAACAATATCGCCACTCAATCCCGTAAGAACGAGAGAATGCCGATTGATTTATGTGAAACCATAGGTCCAAAATTAGGACACATTGTCAGTTAACTTATATTAGAAATTAATCTAAAAGTTTAAGTTCTAATAATATTAACCGCGAACATAAGCTGAGTATACATTCTAAGTAACTTACCCTACTCTGTAGGAATAAGCACTTTCCTCGCTGCTCATTGGTTCACAACTGGCTTAACCAGTGCAATGCATTATACAGATCACACTTTCAGTTGCAAGCATTGTTTGAAAAACAAACGAAAAAAATTATATTTTCTTACAAGCAACAAAAAAGGAAGCCGAAGCTTCCTTTTTTAGTCATGCGGTATATCGCAAAATCTTTAGCTATTAAGCGAAGATTTTAGCAACAACACCAGCACCAACTGTACGGCCACCTTCACGGATCGCGAAGCGTAGACCTTCGTCCATTGCGATTGGAGCGATTAGCTCAACCGTCATTTGAACGTTGTCACCTGGCATTACCATTTCTACGCCTTCTGGTAGAGTGATGTCGCCTGTTACGTCAGTTGTACGGAAGTAGAACTGTGGACGGTAACCTTTGAAGAAAGGAGTGTGACGGCCGCCTTCATCTTTAGAAAGAACGTACACTTCTGACTCAAATTTAG